>DATAKF010000322.1:0-11272 GCA_036261775.1 Polyangiaceae bacterium
CACGCCCGCGTGCGACGCTGGCAAGCCGCACGCCAAGAGCCCGGCGCGGCACAGCGCCGTTGCGCTCGCGGTACCGGCCGTCGCTTCCGGAAACGGCAGGAACGAACCGTCGGCTTGCTGCTGTGACAGCAGGTAGGCGGCGGCGTCCGCGCCCGCTTCCGGCGAAGCGCCGCCCAAGGCAGCCTCGGCGATCCAGTGCATCGCGGTAGCGCTCGGGCCTAGGTCCGTGTCGTCGTCCCACGAGCCATCGGGGCGCTGCTCGCGCTTCACCGCTGCGGCGCCTCGGGCAATCGCTTGCTCCAAGGCTTGGCTATCGGGACGTAGCGATTCCGGGGTGGGCGACTCGGTCGTGACAGCGTCGTTCATGGTGTCACCGCGGGGACGATTGCTGTCCCGGTTCGAAGCGTCAATCAACCCCGAGGATTACGGCAAAACAAGCCAAAAGGGGAGGCGCCATGCGCTGCGAGGCGAACGCCTCCCACCAACGCAGACCCAGCGTGACGGAGATCCATTCACGCACGACTACCCCCCCCCTGATGCGTGGCCTAGTGAGCCGCCGAAGCGTTCGACAGGGATGCGAACCGTGGGCTATGTTGCGAGCGGGTGAACTGGCTGAGGCTAGCTTCGAGTTTCGGGTGCGGGAGCCTACTCTTCGCGAGCACCGCTTGTGGCGCTGCTCCGTCTGCCTCGCCGGCCAAAGTGCTGCCGAATTCCGCGCCGGAGCAAACCTGGACGAGCCCGCGATTTGCCTACCAATGGACGCTCTCGCCACGATGGGAGTTCTTTGCCGTTGAGGAGGTCGGTCCGGCCCACAAGAAGCTAGAAATCGATGCTGTGGAGGCACGGCTCAAGGGTATGCCGCGCCCAGCGGCTCGCCTTCTGGTGTGGCACTACACGTTGCAGGAGCCCAAGGCAGTTTGGGGGACTGAAGCTGACTACGAGGCACTCGAAGCGTTCGGCGTCGGAACGCTCGAGACTCAGGAGTTCGAACACGTGGGGTCCAGGCGAATCGAGCTGTTTGGTCACGCGGGTGTCGAAGTGCTCGGAACGCTCGGGAGCGAATCCGTGTCGATCCGAATGATGCGGCTGGATCGCAGGCACTTCGAGGTTCGGTGTCTCGGTTCACTCGTGCAACCGGAGTGGGCTTGCGCTTCAGCATTCAAGGGATTCACGATCTCCGACCCACCGAAGCGGCCCGCGCCTGAGGGGCCGCGTGTGCTTCATCTCCGCGAGCCGCAATTGGGTGTGGAGTTCGATGCCCCAGATGATTCCTGGCTAGCCACGGGCCCGCGCATTGGAGTGGGCGGCGCGCAGTACGTTTGGATCTGGAAAAACGCTGCTCGACAGATTGACATTCACGTCTTGGATTTTCGTGGCTTGCCCGCCGAGCCCTCCGAAGACCAGATGCTTGCAAACTACGTGGATGCCTTCGACAAAGATGGCGCCGTCGTGATAGGCGAGGCGCGGCTGGGAGGCGAGCCGTGTCGTCACCTAAGGGTGAAGCGCAGGGACGGATGGTACCAAGATATCTTCTTCCTCTATCGAAACAGGGTTCACTACTCCGCTCTCATCACGCAGTTGAAGCGGGACCCCAAGCTGATCGCCAAGGTCACGAGATCGCTACGATTCACGCCGTTCGAGAGTGAGCGCGAACGGTCGCAAGCGTCACGGTGGCCGTGACTTCTTGCAGTGGTAGGGCTCCAGGCTGTGAATTTCTGAAGGGTCCGGGGAGTGTCGAGCAACTGGTTCAGAACACTCCATGAATTGGCGACGACCGGCGGCGTACCTGGCGATTTTCGCAGCTTTCTCTAGTTCGGTCGGCTGCGGCGGCTCGGACGACCCGAGTTCGGGGCCTGGCAGCGGCGGTGCTGCCTCGGGGAGCACCGGTGGCGCATCCGCCGCAGGAACCGGCAATCCCAGCCATGTCGCCGGAACGGCTGGCACGGCTGGCGCCGTCGGCACCGCGGGCAGCAGCGCCGGCATCGGCGGCAGTGCCGGCACCGGCGGCAGCGCCGGCACGACGGGCGGCAGCGGTGGCACCACCGGCACGGCAGGCACGAGCAGTTCGGCTGGCGCGGGTGGCAGCGCAGGCAGCCTAGGCACTGGCCCCACGCTCATCCAATCCGGCAATCCGGTCTACGGTTTGCTTGGCACCTACAAAAGCTGGCTCAGCACCGCTTCAGGTGACACCGCCAAGCTCGCGGCGGACAAGGCGCTCGCCGACAACATGATCACCTGGCAGCTGCCGCACGGCGGCTTCTACAAAAACGGCGTCGCTGCTTACGCGGCCCCGTGGAATGGCAGCTCAGCGCGTTCGGGCTGGACGGGCGCGGGCGGCGTGGAGCTCGGCACCATCGACAACAACGCAACCGTCACCGAAATCATGTTCTTGGCCGACGTGTACCGGCGCAGCAGCGACACCAAGTACCGCGACGCCGCCCGCAAGGCGCTCGAATTTCTGCTGACCATGCAGTACCCGACGGGTGGCTTTCCGCAGGTGTATCCGGAGCGCCCGGGCACCTACTCCAACTACGTGACCTTCAACGACGACGCCATGGTGCGCGTCATGATCTTGCTGGATCAAGCCATCAAACAGGTCGCTCCACTGAGCATGGACGTGTTCAGCGCCGCTCAGCAAGCCAAGCTCGCGCTCGCGCTCGCCAAAGGTCTCGAATACATCTTGGCCGCGCAGATCGTGCAGGGCGGCACCAAGACCGTTTGGTGCGCGCAGCACGATCCCAAAACCTACGCCGCCATGGGGGCGCGCTCCTACGAGCTGCCGTCCAAGAGCGGCTCCGAGTCCGTCGGCGTGGTGGCGCTCTTGCTCAGCCAGCCGCAGAGCCCAGCCATCAAGGCTTCGGCTCAGGCCGCCATCGCCTGGTACAGAAAGTCGGGCACCGCCAACACCACCTACGTTGGCCGACCCGGAGGCAGCACCGACGACACGTACAACCCCATCCAAGCCAAGAGCGGCGCCACCATGTGGCACCGCTTCTACGATCTGGACAAAGACGTCGGCTTCTTTTCCGGCCGCTTGCCCACTGACGACCCGCCGGGCACTGGCAAGCAATACGACATCATGAAAATCGAAGCCGAGCGCCGCTACGGCTACCAATGGGGCGGCGCGTACGGCACTCGGCTCTTCACGTACACCGACACGATCGGCTACTGAGCGGCGCCCAGGGCTTCAACGTAAGGTCCGCGCTGCCCGAGAGCGCCATCATCGAACCTGCGAGGTGACGCCAGACGAGTCAGCACGATGCTACGCTCGAGCCGTGGACGCTGCCGCGCAGAAGGGTAACTGGACCTACTCGGTCGTCGTTTGGCTCGTGATGGTGCTCTACGTGGCGCCGCTGTTGGTCGCTTGGAGCGCCTGGGATCCGCTCGATCAACTGCCTTACGCGCTCTGCTTGCTGGCCGGCGTGGTGTTGTCCGTCGTGGGGTGGCAGGTCGCCAAATGGCGCGCGGGGCACGTGCCGCTCGGCATGTGGCGGCTCGGGGCGATTGGCTGGGCGCCTTGCGTGGCGGTTGCAGCGGGCCTCGGCGGCAACGTGCTGTTCGACTCGTCACCCGCCGTGGCGCACGAGGTCGAGTTCCTTGGCTATCATAGCGGGCAAAAGGGCCCGACACGCGCGCACTTTGCGTCGTGGCGCACGCCGGGTGAGAAAGAGAAGGTCGCCTGCAACTTCTGGCGACAAAGCGAGATTTGCCTGCCGCTCAGATCAGGCGACAAGGTCGTCGTCACGACCCATGCGGGCGCGCTGGGCTGGGAATGGATTGAAGGCGTGAAGGCGCGCTGAGTCAGCGCAGTCCCTTCAAGAACGGGCCGACCGCCGCGACCCCCCCGCGCTCCAGGACGCGCAAGGTTTCGCTGCCCACGACGGCGATGTCGGCCTTGCCGCGCAAGAAGTCGACGTCCGCCTTTTCTTTGACGCCAAAGCCAACCGCCAGCGGCAACGTCGTCGCTGCGCGAGCGCGCGCCAAGTAGCTCGAAAGCTCCGTCGAGAACGCCGTAGCGCTGCCGGTCACGCCTTTGCGCGCCACGCAGTACACGAAACCGCTGGCGTACTCTGCGATCACCTTCATGCGCGCGTCCGTGGTGTTGGGCGAGTAGATGAAGATCGGGTCCAGCGCCGCCTCCTTCATGGCAGCCAGGTACTCGGTGCCTTCTTCGGGCGGCAAGTCGGGCACGATGGCGCCGCGCAAGCCGGCTTGCTGGCTGCGGTTCACGAACTCGGCCACTCCGCGCCTAAACAGCACGTTGTAGTAGCTCATGAACAAGAACGGCACGTCGAAGCGGCGCGCCACCTCGGTCGCGACCTCGAAGCAGCGATCGATGGTGGAGCCGGCGTCCAGCGCCTCTTGATTGGCGCGTAGAATGACCGGGCCGTCGGCCATTGGCTCCGAGAACGGAATCTGTAGCTCGATCAGATCGACGCCGGCCTGCACCATGCTTTCGACCAAGCGCAGGCTGGTGTCGAAGTGCGGATGCCCGAGGACGATGTGCGTCATCAGCAGGATCTCCTGCTTTTGACGGCGCTCTTTCAAATACTGCTCAAGCACGACGGTAGCCCTCCGCCTTCCTCTGAATGAACTCTTCCCACAGCGGGTCCTTGAAGGCGTCCGCTACCGTGAAGATGTCTTTGTCGCCGCGGCCCGATTGATTGATCAAGATGCAGTCGCTGGGCGACAGCGTGCCCACCTCTTTGAACGCCTGCGCGAAGGCGTGGGACGACTCGAGCGCCGGAATCAGCCCTTCTTTGCGGATGGTCAGCTTCAAGGCCTCGACCACCTCGGCGTCGGTCGCCGCTTCGAAGCGCGCGCGCTTGGTGTCGTGAAAGTGCGACAGGATGGGCGACACGCCGACGTAGTCGAGCCCAGCCGCCACGCTGTGCGTCTCGTTCATTTGCCCGTCGTCGTCTTGCAGGAAGTACGTTTTGTAGCCCTGCGCGACGCCGACGGTCGCGTCCTTGCTCGACAGCCTGGCGGCGTGGCGGCGCGTGGACACGCCGTCGCCGCCGGCTTCGACGCCGACCAGCTCGACCGCCGGATCGTCCAAGAAGCCGCTGAAAACGCCCATCGCGTTCGAGCCGCCGCCCACGCAGGCGTAAACCCGCTTGGGGAGCTGCCCGGTGCGGTCCAGCACCTGGCGCCGCGCCTCTTGCCCGATGATCGACTGGAAGTAGGTGACCATTTCGGGGAAGGGGTGCGGGCCACAGGCGGTGCCGAGCACGTAGTGCGTGTCGTCCATGTTCGAGACCCAGTCGCGGAAGGCCTCGTTGATGGCGTCCTTGAGCGTGCGCGAGCCGTCTTTCACAGGCACCACGGTGGCTCCCAGCCGCTCCATCCAGAACACGTTGGGGCGTTGCCGCTCCACGTCCAGCTCGCCCATGTAGATGGTGCACGCGAAGCCGAACTTGGCGGCCATGGTGGCCGTGGCCACGCCGTGCTGGCCCGCGCCCGTCTCGGCGATGACGCGCTTCTTGCCCATGCGCTTCACGAGCAACCCTTGGCCCATCACGTTGTTGGCCTTGTGAGCGCCCGTGTGGTTCAGATCTTCACGCTTGATGTAGATGCGCGCGCCCCCGAAGTGCTGGCTCAGGTTCTCGGCGAAGGTGAGCGGCGTCGGTCGGCACGAGTAGGTGCTCATCAGCTCCGCGTACTCGTTCCAAAAGCTCGGATCTTGGCGCGCTGCTTCGAAGGCGAGCTTCAGCTCCTCGAACGTGGCGTGCAAAACCTCGGGAATGAACGCGCCTCCGTAGCCCTCGAAGTAGCCGGCTTTGGCCCGAATCGACTCAGTCATGTCGTGACTCTGCTCCTATCGTTTGCGAGAAAACCAGCTCTTCCGTGCGGCAGTACAGCTCACCGAAGATGGCGCGCGGCGCACGGGGAAAATACAACGAACGCTTCACCAGCAGCACAGCCGCGCGCGGAGCCGTGCCTAGGGCTTGGCGCACCTCGTCGGTCGGAATGGCGACGCGAAAGCTCTGCTCGGCGTGCGTTGGCTTCAGGTAGTAGTGCTCTTCCACCACGCGCGACAGCGACGCGCCGGCTAGCTGCAGCCGCTCGAGCCCCGGGAACAGCTCGGGGTCGAAGTACAGCCGCTCCAGCAAGACGGGGCGTTCCGCGACGCTGCCCAGGCGCGTGAGCACGTACGCGCGCTGCTCCGAGAACGGATTTTCCGGATCCGCAGCGATGCGCCGCTCCGTCAGCTTGCCCAGCAGCTTGGTGCTCAGATCCAGCCCGCCTTCGCGGAAGCTGGACAACGTGCCGCCGAGCGAGAACAGATCGACGCGCTTGGGCGTGGCGCGCACGAACGTGCCGGAGCCGCGCCGCCGTTCGATGAGGCCGCGTTGCACGAGAAGCTCCGTCGCCTGTCGCACGGTGGGACGACCGATACGGTGTTGCCGCGCCAATTCCGGCTCGGACGGCAAACGCCCGCCGGGTTCCAATCCACCGCTCGCAATCTCGCGGCTCAAGAGCTCGGCGAGCTGCTGGTACAGCGGCAGGGGGGATCCCGGATTCAGCATCGATTTCGCGGTCCAAGCCTGCTCGGGTCTCGCTAAGTTGTCAAGACAACTTTACAGATCGTGGACCGCTGACGGTGAAACGGACGGGCGAGTCGCTTAATTCGGGCGGAGCCGCGGCCGTTTTGGGCTGCCAAGGGCATGTCGTACTCCGCACCGCTCGAGTTGCTGACGGACGTCTCGGGATCCATCACCTTTGGTTGGGTCGCGGATGGCGTCTACTACGCGCGCTTCACGCGCACCCTCTCGGCGCGCCTGGGTGAGGCCTTTGCGTCGCGGCTGCGCCAGGCGCTGCCCGCTGCCGGCAGCATCAAATACTTTGCCGACGCGCGTGCGCTCGAGAGCTACGACCTGCTCGCTCGCAGCGCGTTCGTGCGCGTCGTGACCGAGCAGCGCAGGAAGTTCGAGCAGATTCAGCTCTTGCCCTGGGCGGGCGCCGACAGCAGCTCGGCCTACTTGAAGGTGCTCGGCGACGCGGTGCTGGTCACGCGCGACGAGATCGAATTCGAAGCTCGCTTGATGGCAGCGGCGCCGCGCGCCCGCGCCAAGCTCGGCGCCGGGACCGAGCCGCGCCAGCGTTCGCGTTGGTCGTTGCGACGCTGAGTAAATCCCGGCGTTGCCTAGTTGGCGTTCGACGAAATGATCGGATGCTGTGCGGCCGTCTCCCACGGCAGCTGCGGCCACCAACGGGCGCTTGGGTGCTGCTGCGTGGGCTCGAAGGGCTGACCCGGCGCCGGCGTCGCCAGCACGACTTGCTCTTGCCGCGCCGCAACCGAGCTGCGCTCGACCGGCTCCGTCCAGCCGTGCATGGCCAGAGCCAGGAGCGCCCAATGCACGGGTAGCATCACGTCGCCGCGCACGCGCTGGTGCGCCCGAATCGCCTGCTCGGGGCCAATGTGCCAATCCGGCCACGCGCGGTGGTACTGCCCGGTTTCGATCATCGTGACGTCGAAGGGGCCGTACTTCTCGCCGATCTGGCGCATGGCCGGGAACAGCCCGGTGTCGCCCGAGTAGTAGGCGCGGCGCTTGGGGCCGAGCATGGCATAGCCGGCCCACAGCTTGGTGTCGTTGTCGAACAAGAAGCGACCCGAAGCGTGGCGCGCCGGCGTGCACACGATGGACAGACCTGGCAGCTCGGTGCGCTCCCACCAGTCGAGCTCGGTGATGCGCTCGACCGGCACTCCCCAATACTCGAGGTGCGCGCCCACCCCGAGCGGTACGATGAACCTCACCCCCAGTGCGTTCAAGCGCAGCACGCTGCCGTGGTCGAGGTGATCGTAGTGATCGTGCGAGATCAACACCGCGTCGAGCTTGGGTAGGTCCTCGAGCGAGAGCGGTGGCGGGTACCAGCGCTTGGGGCCGAGCCAAGGAATCGGCGACGAACGCTCGCTCCACATCGGATCGGTGAGCAGGCGCTTGCCGTCGATCTCGATCAACATCGACGAGTGGCCGAACCAGGTGACGCGCAGGCCGCTCGGCGGTGGTTTGGACAAGTCTTCGCGGCTGAGCTTGGCCACCGCGACGGGCTCCGAGGGGCTGACGTGGTCGCTCGGGTGCAGCAGCGCCCCGAACATGCCCCAGTAGTCGTTGATGAGCGGCTGTGGGTTGACGAAATGGCCGTCCTTGAAGTTGGCCGAGCGCTGCATGCGCTCGAGGCGGGCGCCGCTGGCGGCCTTGCCGAAGGCCGTCCAACCCTGCACTAGCACTAGGCCGACGAACAGGACGAAAGCTACGAGAAGCAGCTTGAACGCCCGCCAAAACAGCCGCCGCAACCAACTTCGCGAACCGCTCTGCTTGCCCAAGCCGGGCGACGTTGGCATGTGGGCCCGGGTTGTCAAGCAAGGCCTGGGCGCCTAGCGTGCCCAGGCGTTCATGGCTCGGCGTTGCCTCTACTACCCCTTCATTCACGTTCGCGACGAGGCCTGGCTCAAGCTGAGCGCCCTCTACTGGGACGACATGTCGCGCATCGTGCCGCGCAGCTACACGCCGCGCGACACACGCGACGTGCGGGCCCTGGAAGAAGCTGGCGTGCTCAAGCGAGTCGATCCGGCGAGCTACGAAGAGCCAGTAAGCGAGCTGTTCGCGCTCTTGCTCGAGCGCCACTCGCACAAGCTGGCCGCCCGCTACGACGTCTCGCGGCGTGACGCTTGGCCCGAGAACCGCGAGCGCTTCGGCCTCAGGCTCAGCGACGCGCGCACGTCGTCCAGCAGCTTGGCCTTCATTCACGGCTCCAAGCTCGAGCCGGCGCTCACGGAGCAGCTGCTGAGGAGGAAGCTGGCGTTGCCCAGCCGCGATCGGCGCTGGCTCGGTATGCACCCGGCCATCGTGCGGGCGTACATGATCGCGTTGGCCGCCGAGATCGCCAATCGGCGCGGGCTGCAGCCGGTGAGCGACAACGTGACGCACCTGTCGGGCGTTGCCAGCTGCACGGTCGAGGATCTGGCGAAATCGCTGTTCGGCGATGTAAATCTGTCGAAGAAGCGGCCAACTCGCGCCGCGAACGCTAAGGCGCTCGACGTCGCGGAAGAGCGGGTCGCGTTCGTGACCTTGCGGGCGGTGTTGCCTCAGCGGCTCGACGCGGTGCCGATCAAGCGCATCCTCGAGCTGCGCGCCAACCACGCCGACGCCCGGCACGCCTTCCACGCCTACGTCGAGGACGTGCGTAAGCAGCTGGCGACCGGCAAGATCGTCGACCCAGAGGCGCTCGACGAGCACATTCGCCTCGAGTACGACAAGCGACTGAAGCCGGCGCTCACCGAACTGTCGCGCGGCTTGCGCTCGCTCGGCGTGGGTACCTTCTTGGGTACTTTTGGCGTAGCGGTCGCGCTACCGGTGGGGTCCATGTTCAGCGTCTCGCCGAGCGCGGCGGTGGCGCTAGCGGGCGCCGGCGTGGGTATTGCGGCGCTTTCGCAGCGCCAACAAGGCAGCGCTCGCGCGCTTGTCAAGGCGTCGCCAGCCTCGTTCTTGCTCGTGACGGGGCAACTTCGGCCTCGCACGCTGGTGGAGCGTTTGACCCATGGTTTGCGGCGCTTTTCGCTCGGAGTCTAAGGTAGTCCTTGCGCGGCTCTTGCTAGCGCATACCTTGACTGTTTGTCCGTGAGACAAACCGTCACGCCTAGCGCCCGTCGGCGAGTGGCGCTGCTGATCGACGCCATCGAGGACGACTACCAAGCTGGCATCGTGCGCGGCGCGGCCAACGCTGCCCAGCACGCCAACATCGAGCTCGTCTGTTTGGCTGGTGGCGTCGTGTGCGATGTCGCGCATGATCGGCGTGGGGAGCGCAACTTCTTGTTCGATTTGATCGAACCGGAGACGTTCGACGGCGTGATGGTGCTGGGTGGCTCGCTCGGCAACCAGCTCGGTGTCGCGGCTTTCAGCGAGTGGATGCGGCGCTTCAGCGGTTTGCCCATGGTCAGCGTGGGGGTCGAGCTGCTGACCAGTCACAGCGTCGTGGTCGACGGCGCGCCGGGCATGAAGGACACGCTGCGCCACCTGATCCAGGCGCACAATCACCGGCGCATTGCCTTCATTCGCGGCCCCGTCACCAGCTTCGAAGCCGAAGAGCGCTTCCTGGCCTACCGCGAGGTGCTGCAAGAGTTCGGCATCACCGAGGACCCGCGCCTCATCCTGCAGGGCTCCTGGCTGCGCGAGTCGGGCGCCGCCGCCGTGGCCGAGTTGTTCGACGCGCGCGGCATGGCCATCGACGCCGTGAGCGCCATCGCGGCGGCCAACGACTACATGGCGCTCGGCGCCATGGACGCCCTGCGCACGCGCGGCGTCAGCGTGCCGAGCGAAGTCGCCGTGACCGGCTTCGACGACGTCGACGCAGGCCGCTGCGCGGTGCCGCCGCTCACCACGGTGCAGCAGCCCACCGACGCCATGGGCCGTGAGGCGCTGCGCTGCCTGGTCGCGCTGATGGCTGGCAAAGAGGAGCCGCGCGTCACGCGCTTGCCCACGACCATCGTGGGCCGGCGCTCGTGCGGCTGCGCCAAAGCTTCGGTCTTGATGCACCGGCGCAGCCCTGCCAAGCCCGGACGCCCTTTGGAGATTGCCGTGTTGGAGCGGCGCACGTTGATCTTCGCCGAGCTGTCGCGCAGCGCGCGCGGCTCGCTCGTGGGTGCCGGTCCTCGTTGGGAAGAGCGACTTTTGAACGCGCTTTTGGCCGACCTGCAGGGCGAGAACACCGGCGCGTTCTTGGCAGCAGTCGATCAGCTGATGGGCGGCCTGCAGCGTGCTGGCGCCGACCTGGCGCAAGCGCAGCCGGTGCTCGGCACTCTGCGGCGCGCGCTGCAAGACTGCGCGGGCAGCGATCAGGACGCAGCCATGCGCATCGACGACGTGCTCGACCCCGCGCGCGAGCTGGTGGGCGAATGGCTGGTGCGCGGCGAGACCCTGCGCCGCATCGAGGTCGTCAGCTTCTTGCGCGGGCTCTCGCAAGCCAGCGGCCTGCTCTTGGCAGCGCCTAGCGCCAATCAGCGCAAGCATTTCGAAGAGCAGCTGAGCCGTTTGGGCATCACCGCGCTGTCGCTCGGGCTCTTCACCGAGCCGGGGCAGACCTCCGCGCAGTGCCTGTGCCTGGCTGGCTACGAGCCCAGCGGTCGCGTCCGCCCCGAGACGCATTTTCGCTCCGCTGATTTCGCGCCCAGCGGTGTCTTCAGCCACGAACGCGGCGCGCTGCTCGTGCAGGCGCTGGTCTACGACGGCAAGCCGATGGGTCTGCTCACCTTCGCGTTGGGCGAGCAACA
>DATAKF010000329.1:0-41409 GCA_036261775.1 Polyangiaceae bacterium
CTGGCGACAACCTCAGCATGAACACCGTTGCTGCGGCGCTGTCGGCCAAGCTGGGCAAGCCGATCACCTTCGTCTCGCTGCCCATCGAGGCGGTGCGCCAAAACAGCGCCGATATGGCGGCCATGCTCGAATGGTTCGAAGCCGTCGGCTACAGCGCGGACATTCCGGCGCTCGACGCCGAGTTCGGTAAGATGCTCAGCTTCGAGGCTTGGCTGAAGAAGCTGGCGGTTTGAGCGCGCTTACTCGGGCTTGACCGTGTAGAGCCTGTCTTCGGTCGGATCTACTTCGACGAAGATGTCTTTGTATTCGGAGGTGCCCCCACCGTGTCGCATCATGGCCAATGGCCCTTTGACGATCGGCTCGGTGGGGTTGGCCTTGGCGTGCTCGTAGAGCGTGATTTCGACGCCGTCCACGGCCGCGCGCAGCGTGCCACGGTCGAGGTTGAAGAGCAGCTCCGCGGTGCTCCACACCGTCGACGATGACGGGCTGTTGGCCAGCTTGGTCGGGTTGATGACATGGTGCATGCCGGCGGGGTAGCTCCACATGCTGCCGGACGGTGGCATCCATTGCATCCAGCCGTTGTGATCGATTTCGGGGCTGGTCGGGTTCGTCGGGCGCTTGCCCCAGAACAGAATGCCGAGGTGATCGCCGTTCACAGGGTTCATGCGAGAAGTGAGGATCAGCCTGAAATTGCCGTAGTCGAGCTTGGTGTAGGCGGCGCGGGACGTTCCGCCTTTGCCCTGCATGGCGCCGTCGACGATTTTCCAGGTGGCGGGCGCGGCTTCCCAACCGTCGAAATCCTTGCCGTTGAAGATGCGCACGCACTTGGCGCAAGGCGCTGACGGATCCGGATTGGTCACCGCGCCGCCGCTGCCAGCCGAGCCGCCCCTGTCGCTAGGAGAGCCCGCAGCGTTGGCGCTGCCCCCGCTCGGGGTACCAGCCGTGGTGGCTCCGCCCAGCGCGGAGCCGCCAGCAGTTGCAGCTCCTGCTGACGAGGCGCCGCCGGACGACGCGCCGCTCGAGCTGGGGGCCGTCGAGCCCGCCGTGCCGACGTTGCCGCCTACGGAAGCGCTGCCGGCGCTGCTGTCGCTGCCAGCAGCACCTAGGGCCGCAACGGGTGACGATTCGTCGCCGCACGCGATCGTGCCCCACAGACAAAGCACACTTCCGCCGCACGCGAGGCTTCGCATCCATACACGCATGAGCTCTCAGTCCCCGCCCGCCTGCTGCGCGGCTCACGAATTCGGGGCCGGCGCTCCGAACCATTTGCCGAGCGCTTCTCGCAGCCCAGTATCCGAGCCTTCGCCGACCCAGGCCACGTAGCCGTCAGGGCGAATCAACACGGCGCTCGGAGAAGTAATATTGCCCAATACCGGCAGCTCCCAGGCACCCCGGTACCGAGCCTCGACGAGCTGCACCCGCTCGCGCCAGCCCGCGATTTCCAGCGGGCCGGGCGCGCCCAGCTCGAGCAGCAGTGGCCTCGCCCCGCGCAGCAACTCGAACACGCGCGTGGGACCGCTTGCCGTTTCCAAGTCCAGGTCGGGCATGCGTCGTCCGAGCAGCGCGTGACCTTCGCCGAGGTCATAGTGAATGTCGAGGCCCGACTGAGTCGCGGCGTAGCGCTTGCGCGGCTCTTCCAGTTTCAGGAGCTCGGAGTACTGGTCGCGCAGGGCGTCGGTCCGCACGTCGCCGCGGCCCAGCGCGGTCGCCGCCATGGTGTTCTTGAGCACACGCGCTCCGACTGGATGTCGCTCGGCGTGGTAGGTGTCGAGCAAGCTGTCAGGCGACGTGCCATTCACGACTTGGGCGAGCTTCCAGCCCAAGTTCACGGCGTCTTGCAGTCCGGTGTTCAGGCCCTGTCCGCCAACCGGCGAATGAACGTGCGCCGCGTCACCCGCCACCAGCACACGGCCCGCGCGGTACTGCGCCGCTTGTCGAGCCATGTCGCTGAAGCGAGACAGCCAGGTTGGGCTGTGCACGCCGTAGTCCGTGCCATACACGGCGATCAGCGCGCTTCTCAGCTCGTCCAGCGTGGGCTCGGCGCCGCGCTCGACCTGCGGTTCGACCAGCACCACGCGCACGCGCTTGCCGTCTTCCATTTTGCCCAGGGCGTTGGTGCCGCGTTCTCCGCGGCGCACGCCGAACTCTGGCTCGCCGGTCATCTCGACCTCGGCCAGCAGATAGCTCGTCGAAGCGTCCCAACCGTCGAAGCCGATGCCGGCTTGCTTTCTGATCAGGCTTCGCCCGCCGTCGCAGCCGACCAAGTATCCGGCTCGCAGCGCGCTACCGTTGGACAGTGTCACGTCGACGCCGCTGTCGTCTTGCGCAAAGCCTGTCACGTCCGTGCTGCGGTAGGTCGGCACCGCTAGCTCGCTGACCCAACCGGCCAAGATACGCTCGATGTGGTTTTGACCTAGCGCCAACAGGTAGTCGAAGCGCGTCGCCGCGCCCGTCATGTCGAGCGCCGGTTGCAGCGGCATCACGCGAACCACTTGGCCTTGCGAGACGAAGCGCTCGGCGACGCCGCGCTGCGCGAGCACCTCGAGCGAGCGCGCGTGCAAACCGCCCGCGCGCGTGCCGGCCAGCGTTTGATCGTGGCGTCGCTCCACGATGGCTACGTCCACACGCGCCAGCGCCAGCTCCGCCGCCAACATCAGCCCCGTTGGTCCTCCGCCTGCGATCACCACTGCATGGTTGGTCATTGCCAAACTGTGCGGCACGCCCGGGGGCTTGCAGCAAGTCCCCCGCTCTGGCATATGTTGGCAGTGGGAAAGGCGCGGCGCCGAGCTGAGGCAATTTTACGCGCCTGCGCTCGGCGCTGCTGGCGCCATTTTCCCGATGATTTACCTCACTTTACGAGCTCGGCCTTGAAGCGCTTCCCCTTGATGCGGCCTTGATTGAGGCTGTCGATCGCTCGCCGGCTCACGCTCTTGGCGACCGCCACGTAGGCAAAGCGTTCGTGAATTTCGATCTTGCCGATTTGGTCGCCGGCCAGGCCGCCAGCTTCGCCGGTCAATGCGCCCAAGATGTCGCCGGGTCGCAGCTTGTCTTTACGGCCGCCCGAAAGGCGTAGCGTTTCCATCTTGGCGTCGCGGGCCGCCGGCTTGGCGGGCGTCGCCGCGGGCGGTGCCTTGTCGCGCGCGACGGGGATCAAGGCGCTGCGCGTGAATAGCTCGATGGCTTCGAGCCGCGGCTGCTCGGCGCGCGAGCACAGCGAAACCGCCAGACCGACGTTGCCGGCCCGCCCCGTGCGACCAATGCGATGCACGTACACCTCCGGCTGGTGCGGCAGATCGTAGTTCACGACCAAGTCCAGCTTTTCCAAGTCGATGCCGCGCGCCGCCACGTCCGTCGCGATCAGCACGCGCGTGCTGCCGTTGCGGAACTTGGCCATCACCAGATCGCGCTCGCGCTGCTCCAAATCGCCGTGCAAGCTCTCGACGCTGCTGCCCAAGCTGGCAAGCGACTTGGCAATGCTGGCCACCGTGAGCTTTTGATTGGCGAAGACCAGCGCGGCATCGTGCGGGTATTGAGCCAAGACCCAGCCGAGCGCGGCTGGCTTTTGCTCGTCGCCCACGTGCACCACCAGCTCCTTGGTTTGAGGAGCCTGGTCGCCTTGCTCGTCTTCGATGCGTACGTGCAGCGGCGTCTTTTGGTACTTGGTGCTCAGCTCGCGGATAGACGCCGGGAAGGTGGCCGAAAAGAACACCGTTTGGCGCGTGGGCGGCAGCGCTTTCAGGATTTTGCCGACGTCGTCCTGGAAGCCCATGTCCAGCATGCGATCGGCTTCGTCGAGCACCACGGTGGCCACGCGGTGCACCTTCAGGGTGCGGCGCTGCAGATGATCGATGATGCGTCCGGGTGTTCCGACCACCAGGTGCACGCCTTTTTCGAGCATGCGCGTCTGGTCGCGCACGGCTTCGCCGCCTGCCAGCACCAGCACCGACAAGCCGGCCAGGTTGCGGCCCAGCTTGCGCAGCTCGCGCGCCACCTGCGCGCTCAGCTCGCGCGTTGGGCACACGATGACACCCACCACCTCGCGCTTGGTCGGGTCGAGCGCGTTCAAGATGGGCAGCGCGTAGGCGGCCGTTTTGCCGCTGCCGGTCTTGGATTGCCCGACCAGATCCTTGCCCGCGATGAGGGGCGGAATGGCCTGCGCCTGAATCGGCGTCAGCTCCGTAAAGCCTAGCTCCGCGACAACGCCCAGCAGCGCCGGCGCGAGCGGCAATGCCGTGAACGTGGTCGGATTCGACTCCGCGCCAGAGAGCTCGCTCATGGAGTGCGCAGGCTCAATTGACCCAAGAAGTCCTTCTTGCCGAGCGGCACGCCGTTGTGGCGCAAGATGGCGTACACGTGCGACGTGTGAAAGAAGAAGTTCGGCAGCGCGTGCTCGCGGAAGTAGTCGGCGCCGAGCATGAACTTTCCCTCCCAGCGTGGCTGCGTCACCTGCCGCGTGTCGGCACCGGCAAAGTCTGCGGCCGAAAAGCCGTCCAGGTACGCGATCACGCTTTGAGCGCGCGCCCGTAGCTCGTCCAGCGTTTGCTCGGTGTCGGCGTGCTTGGGCGCTTCTTTGCCGGTCAAGCGGGAGGCGCAGAGCTTGGCGGTGTCACAGGCGACCTGAACCTGCCGCGAGAGCGCGAACTGATCGGGTGCCAAGCGCAGGCCCAGGAAGACCTTCGGGTCGAACGACTTGGCGGTAGCGTGGGCGCCCGCCGCTTCGAGCCACTTGTCGAGCTGTCCCAAGACCTTCTTCATCTGGCCGAGCATTTCGAAATACATGCGGCGGACCCTAGAACGCCGCAGCGCTTGCAGCCACTCCGGCGAAGCTTTCGAGGCGATCGAGCAGGAATCAATGCGAAGGCGGGAAGGCGGGCCGTGAGATCTGGGGGGCGCGCCGCGGCCCTGCCGTCCCAAAACGGGCCGGATGTCTCGATCCAAATCAAAAAGTGAGTTCGGATCCGAACTCACTTCGTGCGTTCGCGGAAGGGGCAGTTCGGATCCGAACCTGACGGCAATCGCCTGCCCCGCCAAGTAGCGTCCCAACACGTCCGGAAAGAAGGCTAGGAAAGGCGTCATGAGCGCCTCCCTCCCGAGCCAGCGCGACGATCTTCAAGAGAACGTGCGCCTCTTCTCCGCCGACGTCGAGTTTCTGAAGCAGCACGGAGACATCACGCTGCTCGAGGCTCCGCATGGCGCCCGCGTTGCCGTTTCAGCCAAGTACCAGGCGCGCGTGATGACCAGCGCCGTGAGCGCCGCAGGGGCGAGCCTGGGCTGGGTGAACCGCGCGCAGGTCAGCTCCGGCAAGACGGGCCTACCGTTCGACAACTACGGCGGAGAAGATCGCTTCTGGCTCGGACCCGAGGGCGGACAATTCTCGGTGTTCTTTCGCCCGGGCGCCCCGTTCGAGCTTTCGCATTGGCAAACGCCCAGCGGCTTTCAAGAAGGCACCTGGGACGTCTCGAGCCAGGGCTCCGGCTTCGCCAGCTTCGAGAGGCGCTTTCAGGTCACGAACGCGTCCGGCACGCGGTTCGATGCCGCGGTGAAGCGCCGCATCGAGCTGCTGGATGCGACGGCTGTCAGCCGCGCCTTGGGCGTGGCGCTACCCCAACGAGTGGAGTGGGTGGCGTACCGCTCGGACAACGAGCTCACCAACGCAGGCCAGCAGGCGTGGACCGAGCAGACGGGGCTCGTCAGTATTTGGAGCCTGGGCATGTTCGTGCCCGCCGACGACACTTGGGTAGTCGTACCGTTCGCTCCTGACGGTCAGGGGCGAATTGTAAGTTCTGATTACTTTGGCGAGTTGTCCGAGCCGCGGCTGCAGGTCGACGCCTCGCATCGAGTGGTGAAGTTCCTGGCTGACGGCCGGTACCGCAGCAAAATTGGACTGTCGCAGTCACGTTCGCGGCCGGTGGCAGGCAGCTACACTCGCTCGGAACGGCGCCTGACCCTCATTCGCTATTCGATGCCCGCTGAGCCCCGCCCTTACGTAAACAGCAAATGGGAGCTGCAAGCCGAGCCCTACGCCGGCGACCTGTTCAACAGCTACAACCACGGCACGCTCGAGGCTGGCAAGCTGGCCGAGGTCCGCTTCTACGAGCTCGAGTCGAGCTCGCCCGGGGCAGCGCTGGCGCCTGGGGCCGCCCTGAGCCACGAGCAGCAAACCTTTCACTTCGTCGGTGACGAACCGGCGCTGGACGAGATCGCCAGTCGGGTGCTGGGAATCTCGTTGAGCCTGATCGGCGGTTGAGCTACCTCACGCTTGGGGCAGCCCATGCGTATTGCGTCGCGGTTTTGCGGACCTCCCGATTCGGCTAACGGTGGCTATTGCGCTGGGTTGTTCGCGAAGGCTCTGGGCGGCACGGTGGAGGTGACGCTGCGGCGCCCACCGCCGCTCGAGCAAACACTGAACGTGGAGCTGGAGCCGGATTATGCCCAGCTGCGCTTCGACGACCTGCTGGTGGCGGAAGCCCGCCGCGCCGAGCTCGACCTGCAAGTCCCGAGCGCACCGACCGTGGCGCGCGCCGAAGAGATGTCGCGCCACTACGTGGGGCACCTGCGCCATCACTTTCCGGGTTGCTTCGTGTGCGGGCCGGGGCGCACGGCGGGTGACGGGCTGCGCATCTTTCCGGGCGCCGAACGCAAGGGCGAGCTCGTCGCCAGCCCCTTCCGACCGAGCGCCAGCTTGGCCGACGCCGCCGGCAACATCGGCACCGAGTTCGTGTGGGCCGTGCTCGACTGCGTGGGCTACTTCGCGTGCGCGCGGCCCGAGTACCCCATCGCGCTGCTCGGTCGCATGACGGCCGAAGTGCTGCGGCCATTTCGGACTGACGAGACGTGTGTGGTCGTGGGTTGGTCGCTAGGTCGTGAGGGACGTAAGCTGCAGGCCGGCACTGCGGTCTTCGGCGCCGAAGGACAGCTCATCGGTCGAGCGCGCCAAACCTGGATCGTCATGCAGAAGCCCGGTTTGTCCTCGATTCCGCCGTCGGCGCTCTAGCGGTCACGCTCGTAGAATCACTCGAGACTGAGTGTATGCATGTCTCAACCCGTGTCTCTAACTGGGACGATCCGGACGCGCGAACGCCCGCCGGCGTCGTGAAATCATTCACGAAAGCGGGGCAAGCCGTCTGGCACACGACTTGAAACAGTCCGGGTATTCGGTCAGGAGAAGATTCAGCCCCATGATGCAACGGAAGAAGTTGGAGGAGATCGCGGCGGCAGTTCAGGGCGTTCCTGTATGGGGATGCTTGCCGGGCAGCACGGCTGCCGAAGCCGGCGTTCGCTATGGCGACATCGTGCTGGCCGTGAACGGCATTCCGACGCCCACCATCTCGGAGTACCTGGAAGGTCGCAAGCTGCGCACCGACGGCTTTCAGTTGCGGCTGTTCCGCGATGGCCTGGAGTTCGAGGTGTTCGTGCCCTTCCGCGCGCCAGCCGATCCGATGGCCGCGCTCGCGGCGCAAATCGCCGACGGTCGCTACGTGTCGACGGTGCCGCCGGGTGACAGCTCGCCCAAAGGCTTGCCCAGCTGAGCGCGAAGGCGCGGGCCCCAGGGCTCAGCCGCTGTTTCAGGTACTACTGACGATCTCGGACAACCAGCGCGCCGGCGTTTCGGCTGCGGCGTGCTGGGCTCGCAGCAGCACGCCCGCCACCACTTCGGAGTAATCGACGCGCGAGCGCCGCAGCTCACGCAGCTGCGGAGAAAGCTCACGCCGCAAGAGCTCGCGCCCCATGGGCTCGGTTGGCAAATGCTGGTCGCGAGTGGGCATCAAACCCACGTAGGTCGGACGCTTGGAGTTGTTGGCGCCTACGGTCCACAGCGTGCATGGCAGCGACACGGTGGTGGTGGCGAAGAACTCGCGGGCGCGGCTCAGCTGCGAGGCCACGTCGAGCAGCTCTTCGGCCAGCTCCTCTGGCTCGAGCTGCGGCAACGCAGTGGCCAAACGCTCCCGCAGCGTGGCTTCGGCGCGCACGATTTGCCACAACCTGCGCCGGCCACCGCCGGCTTCGGCCAAAATGACGGCGCGACCTGGCGAGAGGTGCTGGGTGTTGGCCGCGTGCAGGCGTGCCCACTCGATCAGCTCGTTGCGCCCGCTCTGTAGATTGGAAAACAGCGCGCTGCCGATGGAGTGAAAGCGAAAGCCCGAGCCCGAGCCGCACCAGTCGGCACGTCCGCTGCGGGTTGGGCGAATGTCGAGCGACGCGACCTCGTGCAAAAGTGCGCGGCCGTCGACCGGTGGCCAGATCATGCCGCCCGGCATCATCGGATCGGGGACGAAGGCCTCTTCTTCTGGGGGCGGTGTCGAGTCTTGCGCGGCGACGTCGGGCGGTGGCGGCGTCGAGGGCGGAACCTCTTCTGCTTCATCGAGCGTGAGTGAGTGCGTGACAGCGCTGGCGAAGGTCTCGCCCAGCGGCAGCTCGCCCTTGGCCTCTGCCTGCTGCAGCCGGCTCAGCAAATCTTCGGGGTTGTCGTCGTCTGGTTTGGCGCTCCGCAAGCGACCGGTCGCGGCCAGCGCGCGCACGCGATCCAGGGCCAGCCGGACCGCCAGCACGAAGGCCTCGCGAATCCCGTCACCGGTCGTCGCCGTAGAAGGAACCAGCGCCACGGGCGCGATGCGGCTCAAGGCTGCGCGCATGCTCTCTTGCGGCACCGCGTCGGCGGCGTCTCGCTTGTTGGCTTGCAGGACCAACCCAACCGGCGGATCTTGCGAACGACAGTGCGGGACCGTCTTTTTCACCCATTCGAGCGAGAAGTCCCACTCGGTCTTCTGGGTGTCGAGCACCAGCACCACTGCGTCCGCGGTTTCGACGAGCAGGCCCCGACGATGTGCGAGCTCCGTTTGGCCCGGTACACCCACGATTTGGCAGCGAATCTGGCGGCCGTCGAACAGCCCACCCACGTAGTCCACCCAATCGAAGAACAGCGTACGCCCGGCCGTCTCCGCCGGGGTCGTCACCTCACTGGAGACGCCCCGCGCCAGCGCCTTGAGGCTGGTCGTCTTGCCGGACAGGGCGGGGCCGTCGTACACGATGCGGACGACGAGCACCCCCCTCGATTCGTCGATCACTGCCATCGAGACACCTCTGGAGCGACAAACGCTTTGCTCGGGAAACGAAGTTCACGACGTAGCAACTTCAAGCGTCGCCGCGTGGGGGGAGGCTCGGCCGAATGCACTTCGGCCGAGGGGGCGGCGCGTGCCGCCACCACCAGGAAGGGCCTAGAACGCGGTGGCTGCAAACGCATCGGCGTTCTAGGAAGGGGAACCGCGCGCGCCAGTGCGCTGCGCGCGCGGAAGCCGATCCTCAAATGGCCGCGTCAGGCGCAGGCGCCTCACACCAACGTGCTGGCGTGCTTGTTCACCGCAGAGCGAACGAGCGCGATGTTGGACTGCTTCTTGTCCACTGCCAGGTACAAGAACGTGTTCGGTCCTACCAGCTTGATCAGGTGGATCTGGTCCGTCAACGTGATCAGCATGTCCTCGATGGTGCCGGTCAGACCCAGCGTGCGCATGATCTTCAGCTTCTGCTTGACCAGCTCGCTATTGTAGGCGCTGGCCGCGGTCAGGTCGAAGTCGGAACGCGCGGCCTTGATGGCCAGCGTCATGCCCGAGTCCAGGTCGACGAGTGACGCTGCGATGAAGCCGTTTGCGTCGGTGGAGATCTTCTCGAGCATATCGTTCAATTGCTTTTCGGTTGCCATTGCTTGCTTTTCCCTTCGTAACTCAGAGGACCATGTCTTTTTCGATCGCCGCGAGCTGATGGCGCGCCATGGCCAAGTTGCCGCGCGTCTTGTCGAGCACCAGGTAGATGAACAAGGCGTCGTTGCTCACTAGTGGGCGGATCAGGTGATACTGCCCGTGCAGCGTGATCAGAATGTCTTCGATGGTGTCCTTGAGGTTCAGGGCCTTCATCGTCTTGCGCTTGGCGCGCACGACCTCGGTGTTGCCAGCGGCTGCCACCTCCAGGTTGATGGGGCCCGCCCCGCCGTCCGAACCGAGCATCATGCCGCTGTTGCTGTCGACGACGCATGACCCCAACGCGCCGTCGAGGTTCATGATCTTGGCGAGCGAATCTTTGATGTTTGCCACGGTGTTGCTCCTTGCTGATTGGCTTCGCTCTCGCTCGCCGACGACTACGCGGCCGTCGGTGTTCCCCGAGCGCGAGCGGAGGGACCCTCTGCAACGCATGGGCCAACGCTAGAAGTTCGCAGTGTTGGCGAAGGCTCCGGTGTCGCATGTCCAAATTGGCCAATCGCCGGCCGCCTTGGGGGGCCGGGGGTGTCGAAGTGGCCATGGCGAAAACGGCCACCCCGCATGCTCTGCCGCTATTTCGTGTGTGGCGTGCGCTCAGCGCGTGGTGCGTCTCTTGCTAGCCCCCCTTTGATGGGTCAAACGAGCCGGGCTGAAGCGGACGCTGCCGTTGCGTCTTACTTCCTGGATATCGCGACCCTCGATGCGCCGATCGCTTTGTGCACTGCAGCTGGGATGTTGCAGGCCGCCACGGGCGCGGCGCGCAGCCTGCTGCGGCGCGTGTCGCGCATCGAGCAGCTGCCGGCGGCCGTGCCCAGCGACTTGTGGCGACTGCTCGAGCACACCGCGCCGGGTGAAGCCGTCGAGTGGCGCTCGCTGGTCGCTCCAGGCGAGCTACTTGGGTGCACGCGCTACATGGCGGCGCCTGGCGCCTATGTGCTGCTGATGCGCGAAGTGTCGGCCAAGCGCCTGGCCATGTCAGAGCTGCTGCATCGCCAGCGCGTCGACATGACCGAGCATTTGGTGGCCAGCATTGCTCGAGACATCCGCAGCTCGGTCGCTAGCATGGTGTACAGCGCCGAGTTCCTGAACGTCAGCGCGCGCAGCGCCGAGCCCGAGGTGCTGTCCGAGACGATGGGCGACATTTCGCGGGCTAGCGCCAGCTTGCAGCAAACGCTGGATTCTCTGCTGGATTACGCGCGACTCGGTCCTTCGGTGTCGATTCCAGTGACGCTGCGCGACGTGCTGAACCGCGCCATCGCGTCGTTGCGGGGCCAGTACGGTGAGCGCGCCCACCGCTTGCGCGTCGACGTGGCTCCGCGCGCCGAGCTGGTGCGCGGCAACCCGATCGTCATCGAGCAGATCTTCGTCAGCCTGCTGCGCAACGCGGTCGAGGCATCGACCACGCCACGCTGCGTAATCGTCACGGCGTTTCCGGCAGCTCCCCCGCCGAGCGCGCCCGCCAGCACCTCAGGCGGCATTTGTATTCGCGTGTGGGACGACGGCCCGGGCATTCCGGTGGAGCATCGACGCTTCGTGTTCGAGCCGTTCTTCACCACCAAGCAAGGCAGCCTGGGTCTGGGCCTGGCCATCGCCCGCCAAGCCGCCGAGACCTTGGACGGCAGCCTCGAGCTCACCGACGACGACACCGGTACTTGTTTCACCCTTCACCTGCCACGCCCCGAGGAAGTCCCATGAAGCTAGGTTCAGGTAGCTCCTTTGCTCGTGTTACGGCCGACGCGGACGCGCTCGAGGTGACCTGGGCCGTTGCCTGCATGCGCACTGGCGTCCTGCTGGGCGAGGTGGGGCAAGAGCCTCCGACGCCGCAGCTAGAAAACCTGGCCGCGACGCTGCCCGAGGTGTTTGGTACGGCCGATCCCAGCTGGCTCGGCCGCATCGCTGCTCGACTGGACGCCGGCCCTGACAGTCACCCGTTCGGCGAGGTGCTGCTCTTGTCGGAGAACCACGTGCACGTGATTCAGCCTCTGACCAAGCACCCCGGCGTTGCGCTGCTTGCCGTGAGCCCAGCCGCTAGCTCCGTCGGCATGGTGCTGTCTCAGGTGCACGCGCAAGTGGCGGCTCTGGAGAAGGACGAATGACAGATTGGGGGGGCGCGCCGTCGAGTCGCCTGCTCTCGAGCATTCCCGCGAACCCCGGCTTGATCGCCGGTGTGCTGCGGCTGCTCGAGGTGATCGACGACCTGCCCCCTGGCGCCACCGGGGCGCTGGACTTCGGTAACGAAGGGCTCGTCCTCGTGCAGTCCAAGAAGATCTGCTGGGCAGTGGCGCGCACCATGCGGGTGCGGCTAACGGACATCCTGCGTGGCCAGACCACGCCGCCGTTACCGCGTGAAGCCGTCGAGGACATCTATCGCGCGTGCAAAGCCAGCGGCACGCCCATCGGCGAAGCGCTGGTCGCGAGCAACCTGGTCTCGGAGGCTGGGCTGCGCGCCGCGCTGTTCAAGCACAACGGTGAGGCCATCGTCGCGCTGGCGCAAAGCGGCGCGCTTTTTCACAAATTCGTCAGTCACAGCAAGACCGGCTACGACCCCAAATACGCGTTCTCGCCCTGCGAGGTGCTGGCCATGTTGGGCGCGCGAGACGACCCGGCGCGCGCCGCCGCCGCGCAGCTGGAGCTCGCGAGCACGCTGGTGCAGGACACCTACGGCGCTGCGTTCGTGCGCAGCAGCGCCGTGGCAGGCTCGATGGTGATAGCCGTGGATCGCGAGTGCGCGTTCGCGGCAGCAGACTTGCTCGAGGTCTGCAACTGGGTGTCGGGGCTGTTCGACGTGGCGCAGACCTTCGATCCCGAAGTGTTCGCGGCGCGCGCCTCGCTGGGCGAAAGGGCCATGCTCGTGACCTGGCGCTTGCGTGACACCGGCTACGTGGGCCTATGCGAATCGCGCGCGGCAGCGGCGCGGCTGGTCAGCCGCTTGTCGGAGCGCTCGACCCGCACCAGCGGCGTGATGCCGTCGGCTGCGCGGCGCGAAAAGAGCTCCGCATGACGCGCATCTTGATCGTCGAGGACGACGTCGAGCAAGCGCGCGGTATGGCGCGGGTGTTCGGCAAGCTGCGCCCCGACTACTCGATCTTGGTCGCGCACAACGGCGTCGAGGCCACGCGGCTGATGACCGAAAGTCCCGTCGATCTGGTGCTGACCGACCTGCAAATGCCCGAAATGGACGGGTTCGCGCTGCTGGCGTGGATGCACAACGCCCACCCCGACGTGCCTGTATTCACGATGTCGGGCGTTGGCAACAGCGAGACCGCTGCGCGCTCGGGCGAGCTCGGCGCCACCGACCACTTCCCAAAGCCGCTCGACGCGCGCGCGGTGCTGCTGCGATTGTCCGAAACGCTGGCTCAGTCGGTGCGAGGGCACGTGCAGAACGTCAGCTTGGCGTCGTTTCTGCAGCTGCTCGAGATGGAGCGCAAGACCTGCACCTTGACCATCACCTTCGACGACAAGAAGGGCGTGCTGGTGATCCAAAAGGGCGTGCTCACGGCAGCCCAGGCGGGAGAGCTCACTGGCCAAGCCGCAGCCATCGCCATCATCGCCTGGCAGTCGCCCAGTATTCTGATCTCGCGCCACCGTGAGGTGGGGTCTTCGAGCATTCAAGCGCCGCTCGGCTTCATCCTGATGGAAGCGATGCGGATACAAGACGAAGAAGCGCGCTCCAACCCGTGTGTGGGCTCCGACTCCGCCTGG
Organism: Polyangiaceae bacterium; assembly: GCA_036261775.1. GTDB lineage: Bacteria > Myxococcota_A > Polyangia > Polyangiales > Polyangiaceae > PMG-095. The sequence continues at coordinate 13,452 of DATAKF010000329.1, forward strand.
CCGCCGCGCCGAACCTGGCGCCCCACCGGCTCACCGAGTCAGTGGCCTGCAGCCCCAGGCTCCGAGCGCGGCACCAGCAACGGCCACGTCAACGGCAGCAGCTTAGGCGAGCTGGGCTTGCCGAGCGGCGCACGCGCGCTGGCGCTGGTCGAAACCGCAACGGGCCAGCTGCTGCGCTCCGCCTCGCACCCCGATTGCCCGTTGCTCGAGCTGGCGCACATGGCGTCTCAGGTGCTGCAGCAAGAGGCCGCGATGCTCAAGCTGTGCATCGAGACCGAGGGCGTAGAGGAGCTGGTGCTCTCCACCAGCTCACGCTGCGACGTGATTCGTCCCTTGAACGCGCACGCCTTCGCGATGTTGGTGTTCGCGCCCGAAGACACCAACCTGGTAATGGCGCGGCTGGAGCTGGAGCAGTTCATCGTCGAAAGTCAGTCCTTGGCAGTTCAGCGCACCCCGTAGCGCCGCAGCCGCGCCCGCAAGGTAGAACGCGGAATTCCCAGGTCTATCGCGGCTTTGGATAGGTTGTGCTGGGACTCTTCGAAGGCACGCAAGATCATGTCCCGCTGCAGATCGGGCAAAGACGGCGCACGGCGCGGGCCGCCTTCTCCCTTGGCGGAGGCCAAGGGCTGAGCTTGGGCGACCGGCATGACGCCCGACACCTGCGTCGGTGACTCCTCTTCTTCGAGCTCACGGCGCGGGTCGGATGGAGGCCACGGGTCCGCCGACGCATCCGCGACGCGCGCTTGTAGCGCCTTTTCTACGTGAGCCCGCGCGATGAGCCCGCTGCGCGTGACGATGGCCGCGTTTTCCACCACGGCGCGTAGCTCGCGGATGTTGCCGGGCCACGAGTAAGAAACCAGCGCTTCCATGGCTTCGTCGCTGAAAGACAGGCCCATTACCCCGTGGCGAATGCCAAAGTCGGTGATGAAGTGCTGAGCCAAGTCAGGCACGTCGGTGATGCGATCGGCCAAGCTGGGCGTACGGATCGCGTAGCCTGCCAGGCGAAAGAACAGATCCGGCCGCAAGGCGCCGCCTAGCGACGAAGTCAGCGGGCGGTTGGTCGCGCTGACCACCCGGGCCGCAAACAGGCGCGTGCGCGTGCTGCCGACGCGGCGAAACTGGCGAATTTCCAGCACACGCAGCAGCTTGGCCTGCATGGCCTGTGGCATCTCGCCGATCTCGTCCAAGAACAGCGTGCCGTTGCCGGCCTCTTCGAACAAGCCAACGCGCGACGCGCGAGCGCTGGTGAAAGCGCCTGCCTCGTGACCGAACAGCTCGCTCTCGAACAGCTGCTCGGGCACGGCCGCGCAGTTGACGCTGACGAACGGCTCGCCGGGACAGGTCAAGGCGTGGACGGCCTGCGCGACCAGCTCCTTGCCGGTGCCGGTTGCGCCCTGAATGAGCACCGGCACGTCGCGAAACTGCGCCACGCGCCGCACGTGCTCGCGCAGCTCGTCCACGTTGGCGCTGCGTCCTACCAGCCGATGTAGCGCGCCTGTATCTGGTCCAGTTTGAGACGTTTGCTGCAGCTCGCGTTGGCGCTGGGCGCGACGCTCGGCCGCAAGCTCGCGGATCCGGAAGGCCAGCTGGTCTTCCGGCACTGGCTTTTGCATGACGTCTTGCACTCCGGCGCGCGTCGCCAGCACGGCAGTCCGTAAATCAACATGGGCAGAATGCACGATGGTCGCGGGCAGGCGAGAAGGTGGCGTGAGCGCGTACACCTCCATGCCGTCCATGCTGCCCATACGCAGGTCGAGCAACATGACGTCGTAGTCGCTGCATTGTAGGCGGTTGAGCGCGGTACGGCCGTCGAGCGCCGCCTCGACCTCGAAGCCCTGCAGCGAGAGCACGCGTTGCAGCGAACGCACGAGAACGCTGTCATCATCTACGACCAGGACGCGGATGGCTCCGCTCCAGTCGTTCACGTGCTGCTGCATGATGGCCAAGTGTGTTTCCCCGTCTCGCCCACCAACGGCCAGAAGTGCTGGTGGGTTAGTCGCCAAGTCTGACCGAAGTGGAAGCCTTCACACAAGCGCGAATCGTTGGGCTGCGGCTCGTCTTTGCCTGCTTGCGAGTTGCCAGGTGCGAGCAGTTGGGTCGTCTCGAGTTGAAACGGGCTCGAGCCGATTTCATCTCGCTCCACGGCCCGCTTGGCTCGCCAGAAGCAGCTGCGAAGGCCCGGACAAGAATGTCGCATGCCGCGTCACATCGCCCCACTTCTCTACCCTTCATCGAGTCTTGAGTTTCATGCCGCGACGTGCCGCTAGGCGGAAATGCCGGCTGCTCCACCTCTATCTGATTGGGGCAGCACGCGCCGCCCGCCAAGGAACGGGCTCAGGGCTCGGTGGCCGCCAACGCGAAATGCCAGCCCAAGTTCCGCGAAAGGTCGCGCAGAATCTGGTGGCCCCGCACACTACCGCCCTTGTCGTTCAGGCGGGGGCTTGCGACCGCAATGCCCGCCACGCCCGGCACGACGGCCACGATCACACCACTTACCCCGCTTTTTGCGGGCATGCCCGTGGCAACCAGGTAGTTGCCCGACTCGTTGTACATGCCGCAAGTCGCCATGATCGAAACGACGATCGCCACCGTACGCTTCGACACCACCTGCTGGCCGGTGCCCGGGCGTCGCCCACCGTTGGCCAGGATTGCCGGCAAGTGGGCCGCGTGCTGGACCCCACCCACGAGCGAACAGAGCGCGAAGTAGACGTCGAGCGTCTCGTCGACGTCGCCCCTGAGCACGCCGCCGTGCTTCAGGAAGTAGGCGATGGCGCGGTTGCGATCGGCGGACGTCCTTTCGCTCTGACGCACGCTCTCGTCGATTGGAATGGGGGAGCCATAGAGACGCTCGGCCCAACGTGTCAGCCAGCTGACACGCTCGGCCACGCTGCCGCGCAGCTGACCGCACAGCGCGATGGCGCCCGAGTTGATCAGGGGATTGGCCGGGATGGGACCGTGCGTCTCCAGTCGTGCCACCGAGCCAAAGCTGTCGCCCGACGGCTCCGAGCCGACGGTCAGAAATACCTCGACCGGCCCGCGCTCTTCGAGCAGCCCAATCAACGTCAGCAACTTGGCGGAGCTCTGAAACGTGAAGCGGTGCTCGGCGTCACCCGCGCTCGCGAGCTCGCCGCTGTGGAGCAGCACGGCGGCGCTGGTTTGCTCGAGCGGCACCGTGGCGAGCTGTGGAATGTAGTCGGCCGGCTTGCCCTCGCGGTTGCGGCGCGCGCGCTCCACGGCGGCCTCCAAAGTGGCCTGAATCATCGGCAGGTCCGGGGCGGACATGCGCGCAGGCTAGCTCACTCCGCGAAGTGGGGGCACCTGCCAAGCTCGCCCAGTCAGACGCTTGCTACCGATGTGCTGTCGCGGTCGCACCTGTCGCTACCAACCGTCGCGCATTATTCGGTGCGGCCGGCGGCGGCTTGTTGCTCTTCGCGGGAAGGCATATCGAGCGGGTAGAGCAGGACGTGACGCTCTACGTCTTCCGTCCACGGCGTATCGGGATACAGCCGTAGCATCAGGCGCGCTTCGGCTTGGGCTTCGTGGAAGCGCTTGAGCAGATCGAGCGATTTTACGACGCTCCAGGCGCGCTCGGGGGCGTCGGGGCTGTTCGGAAACAGCGCGTCACCGCGCCGCGCCAGGGCGAGCGCTTGCTCGGGCGCGGTGTGCACCAGCGCGCGAAGCTGTGACATCAGCGTTGCCTCGTCGGCTTCGGCGGCGCGCGCGGAAGCGGGCGCTGCGGCAGGCAAATCGACGCGCGCGGTGACGACGGGTGCGACCTCCGGAGCTGCGACGGCTGCGGCGGCCGCTTCGGGCACGAGGGTGGACGGCGCCGCAGACTCGGTAGCGGCTGCGCGCTCCGCGCCGTGCTCGCGCAGCGCCACCGCGTACCAAAACAACGCGCCGGCTCCGGCCACGACAACTACTGCAACCGCGAGGCTGCGCCATCCTTCGTACCAGGAGCCGGACTGCTGCATGGGTGTCAGTTCAGGTTGGGCACTTCGTCACGCGTGACGGTGTGCGCGTCGTCGTACACGCTCTTGATGTTGGCGGTGGTGTTGTGCGTGCCGTCGAACTGGTACGTTGCCCAGACGTTGAACAGCACCCACGGCGCGTTCGGAAACATGGCCGAAGGCGTCGGAATGCGCCCGGTCTCGTGCAGCGGAATCGGGGTGGTCGCGCCGATGATGCCCTTGGAGGTGTTGAACAGGGCCGTGAAAGGTTGGTCCTCGGCGTAGGTGTCGGGGCCGCACAAGTCGAAGTACTCTTTGCCCGGCGAGTACGCGGCGCTCGGCGTACCGCTGAACGGCATCAACCACACGAGGTTGTTCAGGCCTTTGGTCTTGGTGAAGTAGTCGAACATGTACTTCCAAAGCCCGACGAACTGAGCGCCGCTGCCCTTGGCCCACCAGAACCAGCCGTTCTGTTGCACCTCGTGAAACGGGGCCCACAAGACCGGCACGTTCTGATCTTGCAGCTTTTTTAGCTCGGCCGCGGCGTAGTCGAGCTTGGACTTGAACGAGTCGTTCTCGGTCGTGCCGGCTTTGAGCGTGTTGTCCAGGTTGGCCGAGCCCTTGGAGTTTTCGTACGTGTCGGGGGTACCGGGCGCGCCCATGTGATAGCGAATCATCGGGATGCCGCCGGCCTTCCAGTACGCAATCGCGCGATCGGTCGTGCCGTTGGGGTACAGGTAGTCACCGCCCAAGATGGCGGGCGCCTTCATGCCGTTGGTCGTGTACCAGCTGATGTCGCCGGCTGGGTTGTCCCAGCTGGTTTCTTGCTGGCCCGAGATGACGTGGTTGCCGTACTGGCTGTACAGGTAGCACAGCAGGTTTTTGGCTTGTTTGGTGGCGTTGGGGTTCACGGGCGCCACGCAGCCCGGCACGTTGCTGCCGCCACCCGCGCCAGCCGTCGCGCTGCCTCCGTTGCTCGCACCCGCGTTGGTGCTTCCGCCTTGCCCGGTGCTGCCAGCTTGCCCGGCGCTGCCGCCTTGCCCGGCGCTGCCAGCTTGCGCGTTACCGCCGTTGCCGGCGTGGTTGGTGCCGGAGCTGCCGCTAGCGCTAGCTGAGGTTCCTGCTTGGCTGGCGCCAGCGCTGCTAGGCGAGCCGCCGTTGCTGGGTGAGCCGGCAACGCCCGGTGTACCGGCCATGCCGCTACCCCCGGGGGTATTGTCGTTGGCGTCTTCGGGCGAATCGCCGCTGCAGGCGGACAAAACCAAGCCGAAGGCGGCGCCGAGCGCGAGGGTAGACGAAACGAAACGATGCACGAACATGCTCTCTCTGGGGCCGCCAGGGCAGCGCAGTGGGGACCTAAGCATGAGGGGTAAGCGTCATGGAACTGGTTCCCGAAATCGCATGCGGCAGCTCAAATTGCGTAAAAAAGCCGCCCTGAAGTAGAATTTCGCGGCCCGAGCAGAATGGCAGCTTGGCGTGCCTCGGCCCGACGCACCTACGCCCGAAGGCAAGGCCCTTTCTGATTCGGAGGCGAGCCGGGCTCTCCGGCATTCACTCAGCTGTACTGAATCACGGTGCGGATCGATTTGCCTTCGTGCATCAAGTCGAAGGCTTCGTTGATGCGCTCGAGGGGCAACGTGTGCGTGATGAGCGGATCGATTTCGATCTTCTTGTCCATGTACCAGTCGACCAGCTTGGGTACGTCGGTGCGACCGCGCGCTCCCCCAAACGCGGTGCCCTTCCAGACGCGGCCCGTCACCAGCTGAAACGGCCGCGTCGAGATCTCTTGGCCGGCGCCAGCGACGCCAATGATGATGCTCTCGCCCCAGCCGCGGTGACAGCACTCCAGAGCTTGGCGCATCAGCGTAGTGTTGCCGACGCACTCGAAGCTGTAGTCGGCGCCGCCGCCCGTGAGCTCGATCAAGTGCGGCACCACGTCTTTGCCCAGCGTGGCCGGGTTCACGAAATGGGTGAGGCCGAACCGTCGCGCGATCGCCTCGCGCTCGGGGTTGATGTCGACGCCGATGATCTTGTCGGCGCCGGCAATGCGCGCGCCTTGAATCACGTTCAGGCCAATGCCGCCCAAGCCGAACACCACGACGTTGGCGCCCGGCTCCACCTTGGCCGTGAACAGCACCGCGCCCACGCCCGTGGTGACGCCGCAGCCGATGTAACAAATCTTGTCGAACGGCGCGTCCTTACGCACCTTGGCCAGCGCAATCTCGGGCAATACCGTGTGGTTCGCGAAGGTCGAGCAGCCCATGTAGTGGTGGATCTTCTTGCCGTTGATCGAGAAGCGGCTGGTACCGTCGGGCATCAAGCCTTGCCCCTGCGTCGAGCGTATCGCGGTGCACAGGTTGGTCTTGCGCGACAGACACGATTTGCAAGCGCGGCACTCGGGCGTGTACAGCAAAATCACGTGATCGCCTGGCGTCACGCTGGTCACGCCAGCGCCCACTTCGCGCACGATGCCGGCGCCTTCGTGGCCAAAAATCACCGGGAACAAGCCTTCGGGATCGGCGCCGGAGCGCGTGAACTCGTCGGTGTGGCAAACGCCGGTCGCCTTCAGCTCGACCAGCACCTCCCCGGCTTTGGGTCCCTCGAGATCGACGGTCTCGATCACCAACGGCTTGCCCTTCTCGTACGCCACGGCCGCCTGCGTCTTCATGCTGCGCATTCGAGCACGACCGCGGCCCGATCAGTCGCGATTTCTCAGGGGCAGAAGACTACACTATCGTGGCTTGTCTTTGTCGGCTGGTGACGACTAGGGTGCGGCCCCATGCGGTGGTCGTCGGTGGTTGGGTTGGCCTTGCTCGCATGCGGGCACACGCAGGGCAACACCCCCGCGGTCAGCGGGGGCGCGGGCGGCGGCGGAATGCCGAGCTCTGCGGGTGGAGCCGGTAGCGCTGGCCACGTCGACGAAGCCGGCGCGGCTGGTGCGCCGCTCTTGGCAGGCGCGGGGGGCGGCTCCGTAGCGGGCTCCACCGGCGAATTCTCACCGCGGAAACCGATTCCATGCGGCACGGTCCAGGTGCCGGCCGAGCAGGCCTGCGACGGCAAGGTCGACTGCCAGCTGGGTAACGACGAAGCGGGTTGCCCGCTCTACTTTTGCAAAGACGGGTCCAGCCGCACGGGCCGCAAGCTCTGCGACGGCGCGCCCGACTGCCCCGAGGGTGAAGACGAGGCAGACGACCAGTGCGCCAGCGTGCCCACGGGCTTCGTCTGTGAGGGTGGCGCGCGCGTACCGCGTCGCAACGTGTGCGACGGCAAGGCCGACTGCGACAACGGCGCAGACGAAGCCGTGTGCCCCGCCTTCTTGTGCACGAACGGCGCGCAAGCCATCGCCGAGCAGAGCGCGTGCGACAGGATCAAAGATTGTGACGACGGTTCGGACGAGCTCAATTGTCGGGTGCCTTAGCGGCCCGGGGTAAAGGAAATTGGAGGTATCCGTGGTGGGAACAATCAAGGGCGTGGTGTTGTGTGGTGTCGTGGCATTCGCGAGCTTGGCCTGCGAGTCCAAGCCCCTGTCCGAGCCTGCCGATGGCGCAGACGCCGCTGCGTCGGCGCCGGACGCCGTGCCGGCGAATCATCGCGGCTCGCTGCCGCTGCGCGATTTTCGCGCCACTACCGAGGCGCCGGCCGCCAAGGCGCTGACTCGGGTGCCCGCGGACGCCATTCCGCTCACTCGAGGCGGGCGGCGCGAGCTGGTCAGCCCACCGATGTGGACCTCACACGTGGGTGACGAAGCCGTTGTCGGTGTACGTTTGCCGACGCTGAGCGCCAATCCGAGCTGGACGGGCGAGCTGAAGCTGTTCGTGTCCGACGAAAGCGTCGAAGGCGGTCAGCGCTACCTCGGTGGGTATTCGCTCACGCCGCTGGAAGGCGGCATCACGCACCGCTTGCGTGTTCCGCTGTCAGCCGAGGCAAAGCCGCTGCTGAGCGCGGGTGGACGCTTGAAGATCGTGCTGCAGGTGCCGGCCGATTCGCCCCCCTTTTTCGTCGAGCAGGTGTCTGTCGATGGCTTCGGGGTCAAGGGCCTGGCCGCGACCTCGACCGTGCACGTAAAGCTGCCGAGCCTGTCCTCGGCCGCCAACACCATCGTTGCAGGCGGCACCAGCGTGGACGTGCGCGACGGCGTGACCCTCTCAGGACCGGCGGGCCTTACCCTCACCAGCTTGGGTTCGGTGGAGCTGGGTGCTGACAGCGTTACTGCCGGCAACGTACGCGCGGTCGGCAACGTGTTTCTGCGCGAACGCGCCAAGATCAAGGGCAGCTTGGTCAGCCAAACCAGCTACACGCATCAAAACCAGTGGACGGTCGAGGGCGGCGTCTTTGCGCCCCAAAGCGTCAGCCCCTACAGCGATGAACCGCTGATTGTGCGCTATCCCGCTTCCACGCAGCCGATTTCGCTCGAGCCCGACCAACAGGCGAGCTTCGGCCCCGGCGCCTACACTGCGTTGACGCTGAAGCCGCGTGCCAAGCTCACGCTAGCACCCGGCGACTATTACTTCGACTCCGCTCAAATCGAGCCAACGGCCGAGCTGCGCATACAAGATCCTTCGCGTCCGGTCGTGCTCCACGTGCGGGGGCAGCTCACGCATCGCGGCAGCATGCCCAACGCGCTGCCGGCCAACGTGCTGTGGATGGTGACCGGGACGTCAGCGGTCGAAATGGGCGCGCCCCTGGTCGGCACCGTGTTGGCGCCCGAAGCGAGCGTGCGCTTGGCACCGACCAACGGCGTAGCGCACCGCGGCGCGCTGTTCGGCAAGAGCGTGACGGTAGAGGCGGCGAGCCCCTTTCAGCTCGTCGCGTTTTCGGGCTGGCAGCAGCTGCTGCGCCCGCGCGACCGAGCGCATGACGCGCCCACGACCTCGTTTCGTGCGCGTTGGGTCTACCCGAGCGGTGAGCCAGTGCAGAGCTTTTCCTACGGCCCGGCGCCGAGCCAGTTTCGGGTCTTGGCGGGCGGACAAGCGGGTGAAGCTGCGACCGACGCGCTCAGCTTCGAGGTGCAGAACCTGACGGCCGCCATGGGCGGCATGACCGTCGCTTACAGCGTGATCATGAAGTCTTGGGGGCTCGGCAACTTCTACAGCGACGTGACGCTGCAGGCGGCCGACGCGAGCGTGACGCTCAGCCCCGGCCAAAAGCGCACCATCAGCGTGCCCAGCTTGCCCAACACGCTGGGCGTGAAAGCCACGGACATGCCGGCCAAGGGCGACATCGTGATCGGACTGCACCGGCTCAACGCCGGCGCCGTGGAGGCTACGCCGTTTGCCTACCTGCGCATGCCGCAGTTCTTCTACCACTTCAGCGACGACTTCACGAAGGTGTTCACCTACTCGCTCGAGCGAGCTAGCGACGCCTTGGCTCCGTCTGGCATGGTCCCCAAAGACGGCGTGGTCGAGCGCTACGCGCAAGGCGTGTACAAGGCCAACCTGTTCGCGCCCGCCGGCAAGCTGGGTGACAGTACGTCACAACAGGCACGCGACAGCTTGCTGGCCCAGTACGGCGATCGCCCGGCGCAGCTGTACGGCATCCGCTGGGACGCGCAGTTGCCCGGTGAGACGCCGCATCCGGTGATTCCCACGGGAGCGACCATGGGCGGCAGCAACGAGCCCTACAACCCCAACCACGGGCCCACTGGCGTTTGCGCAACTTGGCCGACCGTGTTCGTCGACAACGGCGCCGAGGCGTTTCCGGTGCCTTCACAGGCCGAGTTCAAGGGTATTGTCGACTTCTTGCCAGCGGCGTTCAACCGCGCCCAGCTGTTCAAGGCCGACGGCACGCTGGTCCAAGAGGGGTTTTTGGACCAGAACGGCTGCTTTGCTCAACCCCTCGAGCTAGGCAAGGGCAACTACCTATTGCGCGTGTTCTCGAGCGGGATGACGAACAACGGCGTTCGCGTCAACATCACGCGGTTCGAGCCGCCCCAGACCGGCAGCACCGACAAGGAGGTGAGCGTCACTTACGCGTTGTACGTGAACGCGCCTGGCAACAGCGGCAGCGGTGGCTTCACCACCTTCAGCGTGACGACCGGCATGTGGACCGAGACGACACACGTGGCCGGGTTCGCCGGTCACCTGTTGTCGCGCGATCAGCAAGGTGTGGACTTTGGGCTGACGCGTGGCACGGCCGCTAGCCCCGTGGTTTACAAGGTGCAGTTGAACACGAGCAATATCTCGCAGGCGGGCGCCAGCGGGCTCAGCATCAACGCCTTCTTGACCGAGAATCAATGGGTGAGCGACGCGCGTTGGAAGTTCGTGCTCGCCCACGAGTTCGGGCACGTGGTGGCAGCCAAGGGCAAGGCCATGCTGGGCGGCGGCTACACGTTCGACGGTGACGACGCCGATCCCACTTTTTCCAACTGGTCGTTGCCGCCTGACTCGGATTCTGCCCAGAAGCAGCCTAACGATTGCACCTGCAACGTGATCGAGGCTGGCGACAATCGTCTGCATTGCTTGCAGTCGATTGAGCTCACCTCGAGCGCGCAGAACGAAGCCTTCGGTCACTTCATTGCTTCGCGGGTCTGGAACCTGGCTCCCATCGACGCCGCGTACGGCAACGGCGCTTGCCATTTTTCCTACTACAAACAGGTGAGCGCGGCGGACTTGGTGACGTCCGTGTCGTTGCCTCCGGTCAGCGTGGATTGCGGTACCGCGCGCAAACACCGCAAAATGAAGTGCGGTGGCGTAGCTGCCAACCTCAACGGGCAACCCGCCGAGCTCAGCAGCGAGTTCGACTGGCTGACGTTCTTTCGAGCTCTTACCACGAATACTCAGACGCCCGTCACGGTGGGTGACATCTTGAGCTGGTACCGCACCGCGTGCGGCGGTGATTGCAACGGCACCCAGCAGGTGCTGTTCGCCAATCTCCGAGACGCGGCTCCGGCCGGCGTGCGCACGTTCATCAACGACACCGCGGCTGTTCACGGCGTCGACTGAGCGCTGCGTGGGCTAGCGCGGCGGTTGCGAGTGGCCGACGCGCTGGCCTGGCCGGCGCGTCAGCCGTGGCAACTCGTCGCATTCAGCGTCATTCGTACACTGCGATCGGAAACAATGCCGACTTTCTGACGGGTAGCTGCGCAAAAGTAACCTTCCGGACTTCCATCCTTGTGTACGGTCGCGACCTCTCAGGCACAGGAGACGCACCATGACGAACACGGAAGGCCGCAAAGCTGTCGAGCTCGACAAGCTTGCTTCATGGGACGAGGACGAACCTACGCTACAGCACCCCATCACCGAAGCCGATATTCGCGAGCTTTTGGTCTACAGTTTCGACAGCGACAAGCAGACGCTGGTCGGGCTCGGCCCAGTCGAACGCGCGCGTCGCTCGCGTGTGACCGCCGAAATTCCAGATAGCCAGCGCATGCCACAGTCCGAGGCGCCCGGTCCCTTCGTGGCCGACGACGACGAAGTACCGCCGTCGTTTCGCAAGCCGATGGTCGCGTGGTGGGCCGTCGTGGGGCCAGCGGTCGTCGCGGGCCTCGCCGTCCTGGCGCTGCGCGGCGCAGCTCCGGACGACGCTGACGCTGGCAAGCTCACCAAGGCGGCCGCACCGCCGCCCGTCGCTCCCGCGGCGCTGCCCGCTATTTCCCATGAAGAAGAGCCCGCGCCGCCAGTTGCCGCGGCAGAAGTCGAACAGCTTCCTCTCGCTGCCAGCGAACAGCCGTCCGCGCCGCCGGTGGACGTAGACGCTCAGCTCGCAAAGCCCAGCGCTATCGTGCCGCCTGCGCTTCCGGTCAAGCTCGCCGAAGTGCCGCCGCCCAGCGTCGTGGTGCTGTCGAAAGATGCACCAGCCGCAAACCTCGGCACCGTCAACGTGACCTCCAACCCGCCCGCCAACGTGGTGCTCGACGGCCGCCCCATCGGCATGGCGCCGCGCCTCGTTCAAGTCCCGGCAGGCGTCCACAAGCTCGTCTTCATCCATCCGCTCTACGGCCGCCAATCAAAGACCGTGAACGTGACCTCGGGCGAAACCGCCAACGCATCCGCCAACTTCTGACCCTCTCCCCCTGACCCCTCCGCCGACTACGCCCTAACCCCCCAACCCTAACCCCCAAGCCTCCAACCGCCACTGACTCAGGCCCGTGACCAGGCCGAAACGCGCCTGGCCCGAGCCTGCCTGGCATGAGCGGACTCGGCGGATTGAACAAGTCACCGAACGGCGTCGTCATTGGCCTAGTGCAGCTGCAGCTGCCAAACGTCGTCACGAAAGCAGACTTGAAGGCTCAGGCCGAGCGCGTCGCGGCGTTGGTCGGCAAAGCGCGGCGCAGCTCTGCGTCGATGGATCTGGTCGTCTTTCCCGAGTACTCGCTGCACGGGCTGTCGATGGATACGAGCCCGGCCATCATGTGCAGCCTGGACGGGCCGGAAGTGGCGCTGTTTCGCGCTGCCTGTCGCGAGCACCGCATCTGGGGTTGCTTCTCGATCATGGAGCTGAACCCGGGCGGCATGCCGTACAACAGCGGCATCATCATCGATGATCGCGGCGAGCTACGGCTCTACTACCGCAAGCTACACCCTTGGGTGCCGGTCGAGCCGTGGGAGCCCGGTAACTTGGGCATTCCGGTTTGCGATGGCCCCAACGGCAGCAAACTCGGTCTCATCATTTGCCACGATGGCATGTTCCCCGAGATGGCGCGCGAGTGCGCTTACAAGGGCGCCGAGATCATGATCCGCACGGCCGGCTACACCGCGCCGATTCGCCACGCCTGGCACGTCACCAATCAATCGAACGCCTTCTGCAACTTGATGTACACGGCCTCCGTCTGCATGTGCGGCAGCGACGGCACCTTCGACTCGATGGGTGAGGCGAGCATTTGCGGCTTCGACGGCGTACCGCTCGCCAGCGGCGGCGGCCGCCCCGACGAAATCGTCGCCGCTGAAGTTCGGCCTGATTTGGTACGCGAAGCCAGGCGCGTCTGGGGCGTCGAGAACAACATCTACCAGCTCGGCCACCGCGGCTACGTCGCCGTCAAAGGCGGCGCCCGCGACTGCCCCTACACGTACATGACCGACCTAGCCGCTGGGCGCTATCGGCTGCCCTGGGAAGACGAAGTCACGCACGTCGACGGCACTTCTTGCGGCTTTGCGCCGCCCACGCGCGAGTACGTCGGCCCCGAATTGCCCGCTGCCGTAGGCAAAATGTCGCGCGTTGCGTAGGCGTGTGTGGCGCCCAGCGCGCGTCTGCTAAACGTGGCGTATGGCGTTCGGGTCGGTGGTGATCGTGTCCGGCGCGCCGGGCGCCGGCAAAAGCAGCGTCGCGCGCTGCCTCGCAACCACGTCGCCGGGTGACCAAGCCGTGCACCTGCACACCGACGATTTTTACGCGAACATCGTCAAAGGCTTCATCGAGCCGTGGCGCACCGAAGCGCACGCGCAAAACACCGCGGTCATGGCCGCGCTGGTCGCTAGCAGCGCGCGCTACGCCCAGGGCGGTTTCGAAGTCGTGGTCGACGGCATCGTCGGCCCTTGGTTCTTGGAGCCATGGCTCGCGCTCGCCCGCTCCGGAATGGACGTGCACTACGTGGTGCTGCGCCCCGACGAAGCCTCCACCATCGCACGCGGCACCGCTCGCACCGCACCCGGCGCCCTGACCGACGCCGCCGTCATCAGCCAAATGTGGCGACAGTTCGCCGAGCTCGGCGCCTTCGAAGCGCACGCGCTCGACACCTCCGCCCTCACGCCCGACGAAACCGTCATGCGCGTCCGCCTTGCGGTGAATGAACGTCACCTACTCCTGAGGTAATTCGACGGCGCGGGCACGGAGCGAGTCGCCTCCGCCCGTCCCTGAGCCCTCGCTCCAGAGTTCTCAGCCGCTTTCGACCTGGCGCACAGTTCAACGCGCTTGCGTTGACTCGATCAAGGCAAGCCCGGCACCGTCATCGCGATCGTCTTGGCCGCGGTGCCGCCGCCGACTACGAGCAGCGTCTTGCCGTCCGGGCCGCCGAAGGCGGAGTTGGTGCCGTTGTTGCTGACGTTGCCGGCGCAGTCGACGGCAATCCCATCGCCGCCGGGGCCGCCGCCGCCTTTTTGGCCGGGCACGCCCATGGCGTCGAGCGTCCACACGCCCTTGCCGACCACGTACAGCTTGGTCTCGTCGGGCGAGAGCGCGACGCCGTTCAGCCCTCCCGCTTCAATGAGCGAGGTGTTGCCCAGCGGGTCGATTCGCACGAGTCCCGTGCCCAGACCCGGCGTACGAGGGCCGAGCTCGTAGGTGGTGTTCGAAAAGTAGATGTTGCCGTTGCTGTGGGCGATGAGATCGTTCGGCGAGTCGAGCAGCTTGCCGTTGACCATCGAAGCGATGGTGCGACCTTGCTTGGTCTTCACGTCGTACTCCATCACAGCGCGCGGGCCGTGGCAGGCCGCTAGCAGATTGCCCGAAGGGCTCACGCCCAAGCCGTTGCAGCCGACTTCGTGCAGCCACACCTCGCACGCGCCGCCCAGCGTGTACTTGATGATGTCGCCGCCCTCGTTGCTGCCTTGGATGAAGTTCGAGAAGAAGAAGGCGTTCTCGCTGGCGATCCAGGTCGGGCCTTCGTTGTAGCCGTAGTTGTATTTGAAGCCGTTGGTGTTGCAGATGTTGGTCTGCGCGCCTTGCTGCTGCGCCGGAAACGGTCCGGCTGGACAGGTCCACTGCTTCTTGGGACCAGCGGCGCCCCAGAAGTTGGTGCTGCCGACTCCCCCGGTGCCGGTGCTGGTGCCAGCGCTACCGCCGCCCGACCCGCCGCTGCCACCGCTCGAGCCCCCGGCGCCACCGCTGCCGCCGAGCGCGCTGCCCGCTGTGCCGGTGCCGGCCGTCGAGGTCGACCCCGAGCTGGAGCCGCCCATGGCCGTTGGCTGGCCGCCGCCGCCCACGCTGGTTTGGCCGGCGCTGGTGGCGCTTCCGGCTTGACCGGCCGAGCCGGCTTGCGCCTGGGTATCAGGCGCGTCGTCTGAACAGCCTGAAATGACAGCGGAAATGGCGAACGCGAGGGCGCAGGAGCGGCTCATGAACCCGTAACATGTCCGCTCGGAGCTGATTTCGTTGCTCCGACGTCCGGTGTGTCGGCTTGCGCCAGGTTTGCGGCTCGACCGCTCAGCGGCGCCGGCGCTGCTGCTCGAAAGGTCGTGGCGGCGGTTGCCCCGTTGCGGCGCCTACGAAGATCACGTGTCGCGCTCGGGACCCGACGCGCGCGGCGACGCGCAGCACCTCGTGCTCGAAGCCGGCCGACACCAGCCGCTTCTCGAAGCGCGGGCTGGGACCTGCCGACCACACTGCCAAGATGCCGCCCGGGCGCAAGGCGGCGTGACACGTTCGCACGCCGTTGTCGCCATACAGACGCTGGTTCTGCGCGTGCGACAGCGCGATGGGGCCGTTGTCGACGTCCAGCAGGATTACGTCGAACTTTTCTGGCGGCCGCCGGATGGTCTCGAACACATCGCCCACCACCACCGAAACGCGCGGATCTTTCAGCGCGTTATCGTGCAGCGCGGCCAAATGCGTGCGATTCCAGTCGACCAGCTCGGGCACCAGCTCGCCGACGGTGACACGCGCGTCGGCGGACACGCGATCCAGCACTGCCCGCAGCGTGAAACCAAGGCCGAGCCCGCCGACCAGGATGGAGCGCGGATTGTCGGCGCGCTCCAGCGCCTCTTCGGCGAGCGCCTCCTCGGAGTCGTGCATGCGGCTCGACATCAAGGTGCGGCCGCCCACGCGCACGACCCAGTCTTCGTCTTGCCGAGCGAGCACGAATTCCATGCCACCTGGCACCTGGGCCACGGCGACGGTCTCACTCTCCAACATGAGCGGCTTCTAGCGTGAAATGCGCCCGAGCGGCGCGCTTTCGAGGTCGCTACGCGCTGTGCGCGATTTCCGGCGCAGATTGGTAGAATTTGTTGCGCGCCGGGTCGTTGAAGCTCTCGTAGTCGATGGCGAACGGCGTGACCTCGCCCTTGCCGTCTTTGAAGCGCAGCGTGGCGGCCATGGGCGTGACCGAGCGGTAGCTGCTGTCCGCCGGCAGATCGTCGTTGGTCGCCCCGCCCGAAGAGAACACCGTGAACACCGAGAACGGCTCGTCCGCGTAGTGCGAGCGAAAGCCTTCGTCGACCTTTTCGTGCCCGCGGAAGATGGTGTGGCAGCCCAGCTTCTGCAAGAACGCCTGGCACTGCAGCTTGCCGAACGGAAAGCGCGCCGACTGGTCCTGCAAGCTCGCCGGAATCACGTCGGCGCCGCTCGGGTCGCTCCACATCATTTGGAAGCGAATGTCCCACTCGTTCAAGCTCGAAAGATCCTTGTACAGGCTCTTGATGGTGCTGTCTTTCGGGATGCCGCCGTGCACGAACATGAATTTTTCGAACAAGAAGCTGGTCGGCATCGACTCGAACAAGCGAATGTAGTGCTGAAACACGTCTTCGGAAAAATGCGGCTTCAGCGTGCTCATCGCCTCTGAAGGGCGCACGGCGCCGTACACCTTGCCTTGATGCTCCACGTAGTATTCGTGGTTACCGCGCAGCACCACGACGTGCTCCGGGTGCTTGGAGAATAGCTGCAGCACCGAGCGCAGCACGCCCTGGTAGCTGAACATGCCGCGGTCGATGTAGTCGCCCAAGAAGACCAGCTTGGGGCACACGGCGCTGTCCGGCTTGCGTTCGTACTCGGCAATTTTGCGCAGCACGTCGGTCTGGGTCAGCACGGCCTTCAAGCAGCTGTAGCAGCCGTGCAGGTCGCCAATGATCGTAAGCTCGTACTCTTTGCCGGCTTCGGGCGTCAGCAGATGCACGTGGTTGTCCAAAAACTCCGTGCCGGGGGCAAACTGACCGACGTTGGTCTTGCCCTTCAGCTTGCCGCGACCGAGCCCGCGCTGCTGCTCCCACAGGGCGATCACGCGATCCATCAGCTTGCGGTCGCTCTCTACCTGGCGCACCAGCGCTTGCTTGTCGGCGCTGTAGTGCTGCTCGAACTGCGCAAAGAACGGGTGGTCTTCGGCTTTGGTCGCGATGGTGGTCGGTGTGCTGACGGCGAACGGGCGCTCGGCCTCGTCGTCGAGCAGCTCCACGCCGAGCTGCTCGTTCAGCAGATCGGCCAGCTCCGCGCGGAACTTGGCTTCGGCCGGGTGCACGCTGCCATCGGCGTTGATCAGCTCGTCGACCGTCGACATCAGCTGCTCTTGGCTAGCTTCGTCGAAGCTCTTGAAGATCTCGAAGCAGCGCAGCTTCAGCTTGGCGTGCACGAAGGTGTCTTGCGCTTCGCCCTCCGCCACGGCTTCGGTGAACAGCTCCATCACCTGGCGGTCGATGCCCTCGAACACCTCCAAGAAGTGCGTCGTGAACTTGGTCGTGAGCTCGGCCGACGTCTTGGCGTCTAGGTTTGCGCCCGCTACACGGTGCGCCACCAGCTTCTTGATGTAGCCCCGAACGAAGTCCTTTTCGGCATGGTCGAAGTCGCCGTCGATATAGCCGAAGGTGGTCAAATAGAAGATGACCGCCCGCATCTGCTTCTCCGCCTCGGGCCCGTTCGAGCTGAACTTGAGCATCCCCCCACGATAACGCCGTTTGGCGCCTGCAGGTCAATGCCGAACGCCGCCTACGTAGTCCAGCGCAAATCGACCTTCATCGTGCGGCCGCGAGCGTCGGCGCCCGTCAGCTCGGTGCTGCCTTTGACGCCGGTCAAGAAGAAGAGCGCATGTAGGCCGCTCGACACCGAGCGCTGCCAATTCTTGTGTGCCGCCAGCTCGGCCGGCATGGCGCCGAGCTGCACGTGGATGTGAGTTGGCCCCTGCGGCTCGATCACGAACTCGCCGTAGTCGCGGTACATCAGATCGAACGCTTTGGGGATCCACTTGGCGATGGCCGTGGTGTCGAAGCGAAAGAGCGACAGCGCGGTCCTGACCAAACCAGCGAAGGCCGGCGCGCTCATCTGGCGCTTGAGCCAATTTTGGTAGAACGAGTCCGCCTGCTCGTCGCCCAGCCCGCGAAAGATCGCGTCGGTCAGCTCCAAGTTCACCGACACCGGTAGCCACTCCAGGTTGCTAGCCGCCTCGATGCGCTCTACCAGGGTGTCGAGCCCAGCCAGCACCGCGTCTTGCTTGCTGGTGGCAGCCGACGCACGGCCGCCACGTAGTCCTTCATGTAGCGACCCCTAGTGCTCGCCATACCGCCGAGCATTTGTAGCACGGGGCGTGGCGGCTTCTGGGCTCGGAAGCGCGAGCCGGTTCGCCAGGCGGGTCGCCGGGCCTACGGAGCGGCGGGGCAGGGGATGGGAGCGTCGCCTAGCGCCAGGTCGTCGATCCACTCTTCGATGTCGACGTCGGAGCCGCCGTAGTTGGTCCAGCCGATGTTGAGGTTTTGCCAGGTGCCGGCGGCCCATTTGGTGCCGCTCGGGTCGGGGCCCGTGAACATGCCCTTGTCCAAGACTTGGTTGTCCTGCTTGGCCAAGAAGGTGTTGTCTGCGTTGGCACCACCGTACTTGAACTGCCACTGCAAGCAGAACCATTTGCCAGTCGGAAACGTGTTGGAAGTGAGCGCGTGGTCCGGCGGGTCCACTACGAAGATGAACTTGCCGTACATACCGCCAATCTCCCAGTGCTGGCCGTTTTGACTGAGCGCGTCGATCAAGTCCCAATGAATCTCGGCCGTCGGGATGCGGGTGAGAAAGAACATCGCGCGCCCGTGAAAGTCGTTCATCGGAAACTGCTTGGTGAATTTCATGAACGACGTGCTGCCCGGCTTGGGCGTCGTAATGTGCAGCGCCTTCGTGCCGCTGTACGCCTTCGTGGTGTCGACCAGCACCGCGCCTGCTTTCGCGTCGACCGTGAAGTCACCCTTGGGCGGCATGCCAGCGGCTTGCGCTTCGAAGTCGTCGCAGAACTTGCTCGTGACGCCCATGCAGCCGGTCGGTGCCGAACCGCCGGAGCCGCCCGAGCTGGTGCCCGCTGCGCTGGTGCTACCACCTGCCGACGCGCCGCCGCCGGTGTTGCTGCCGCTGCTCGCCGGGCCTGCTGCGCCTGCGCTGCCAGCCGTAGCAACGCCGCCCGAAGCCGAGCCACTGCTGGCGTTGGTGCTGCCGCCGTTCGCCGCTTGCCCGACGCTGCCGCCGCCACCGCTCGAGCTGCCGGCGATCGGCAGGGAGCCAGCGCTGCCCCTAGGCTCGTCGCCGCCCGGGTCCACCGAGCAGGCCAAAGCCAACGCCAGGGGAGCCACGAGCACGCAGGAGCAGAACAGGGTGCGCAAAATTGTACGGCCTTTCTCGAATCAGCGGGGTGCAACCACCCCCTCTCCGTGGCTGGTCCTCGCGGATCTGCAGCCAAAAAGATCTAAATGGAGCCGTTTCGCCGCGCCTTCACGCTTGGCCAAGAAGGCCGGCGCGCGCGGCTTCCATTAGTTTGTCGTGAATCGCCAAAGTGTAGCGGCTTGTTTGTTGGGCGCGTCGGCGCTCTTGGGCTTTGCGCGGTCTGCACGCGCAGAGCAGTTCGTGCTGATTGACGCCACGTTTGACTACACCTGGGAAGACGCGATGAACGCGAAGCCCAGCCTCAGTCACTTTTACGTGAACGAGAAGAACTTTCTCAACACGCAGCGACCCAAGAACTGGCTGTCGCCGGTGGACTACCGCAACGGCACCTTGCACGTGCGCACCGAGGTGTTCAAAAAGCCGCCGGGCGAGCAGCAGGTGGGCTGGACGCTTTGCTACATCGCCAACCAGGGCGAGTACGGCTGCGCCGACACCAACTACTACAAGGCAGTTGGCGTCTACGACCGCGAGGTCAAGATGACCGACTGGTGGCAGAACGACAAGATCGAGTGGGACGCCGGCATCAAGCAGGTCGACCTGATCTACGCCATCAACGACAGCGGCTCCGGTCACATCACCAACTACCCGGCGCTCAAAGACCAAACCACGCCCACGCGCGTGCGCATCACCATGGTGCAAGTCTCGGCCGGCTCCACCTACGACCCCAGCATCATCACGACCAGCAATACCGGCGGCGCGGGTAGCAGCGGTGCGGGTGGCAACGGCAGCGGTGGCGCGGGCGGCTTCGGGCTCGGCGGAGGCGGAGCTGGTGGCGCTTCGAGCGGCGGCTACGGCGGATTGCTGGGCGTGAGCGGGACGGAGACGAGCGGCGGCTCGGCGGCTGCGGGCACGAGCGCCGTGGGCAGCGCCGGTAGCGAGCCGACCAGCGGCGGTGGCGCTACGAGCGCACCGGCACAGCCGACCGCCGGCAGCGCGCCGGGACCTGCCGGCAATGCTGCGAGCGACACGGACGCGGGCTGCAACTTCTCCAGCGCCCCCGACGCCGCCTCGAGCCTGGGAGGCATCTTGGCGGCGCTGTCGGGGTTCGCGCTCATGCGCCGTACACGGCGCTTGCTGCGCCGCTGAGCCCCGCAGACGGGGCGGCTCCGCGCCTCTTACTTGGCGCCGCCCGAGGCGTCGCTCAGGAAGCGATACAGGTCGCTCTTGCTCGACAGCACCAACGTGTCGTTTTCGGACAGCACCTTCTTGTAGGTGTCCATCGTTTTGACGAATCCGTACAGGCTGCGCGCCTCCGCGCTCTGCGAATACGCGGCTGCGTAGATGGCCGTAGCCTTCGCGTCGGCTTCGCCGCGCACTTGCTGCACCGTTTTGTACGCTTCCGACTCGATCACGCTCAGATCACGCTCGCGGTCGCCCATGATTTTGGCGGCTTCGCCTTCGCCCTCGGAGCGAAAGCGCGAGGCAATTTGCTGGCGCTCGGAGATCATGCGCTCGTAAATTTTCTCGACCACGCTCGGGTTGTAGTTGATGCGCTTGAAGCGCACGTCGAGCAGCTCCACGCCCAGCTCGGCCAGCTTGATCTTGGCGGCGTCGCGGATCTCGTGCTCGATGGCGGTGCGCCCTTTTTGGATCGGCTGCAGCACGCCGATCGTGCCGTTGCCGCCCATCTGCGGCGTCAGCGTCTCGTCTTGCAGGGGCTTGCGATCCTTGGTGGTGCGAATCACCTCGATCAGGTCGTGCTTGGCGATGGCGTTGCGAGCCTCGCTGCCCAAGATGTCGTCGAGCCGAGACTGCGCGCTCCGCTCGTCGCGCAAGCGGCGAAAATACTCGAGTGGCTTGGTGATGCGCCAACGCGCGAACATGCCGACCGAGATGTACAGCTTGTCCTTCGTGGGCATCTCGCTGCGCTGTGCGTCCCACTCCAAGATCTGCTTGTCGATCAGGTTCACTTCTTGGGTGAAGGGCGTCTTGAAGTGCAGGCCAGCGTTGGTGATGGGCTGCCCCACTGGCTTGCCGAACTCGGTGATGATGGCCTGCTGCGTCTCGGGCAGCGTGTAGAAGGAGCCCGACGCCAGGAACAAAGCCAAGCCGAGCGCGGCCCAAAAAATTACGGTCTTCATGGCGTCTTCCCGGCGCCAGAGAGCGCGTTCAGGTTCAAGAGCGGGAGCATTCCCTTCACGTCGTCGCTGACGATCACCTTGTTTTTCACCTTCGGCAGCACCTCGGCCATCGTTTCCAAGTACAGCCGTCGGCGCGTTACCTCGGGCGCCTTCGAGTACTCGGCCAAGAGCGCGTTGAACGCCGCTACCTCACCCTCGGCCTCGTTCACGCGCTGCTTGGCGTAGCCCTCGGCGGCGCGAATGGTCTGCGCCGCCTTGCCACGAGCGCGCGGTACCTCTTTGTTGTACTCGCCGTTGGCGATGTTGATGGCCCGCTCGCGCTCCTGCTGCGCCTGGTTCACCTCGTTGAACGAGGCTTGCACCTTCTCGGGCGGGTTCACGTTCTTCAGCTGCACTTGGTCCACCTTCAAGCCCATGTGGTAGCTGTTCACCACCGTTCGCAGCTTCTGCAGCGCTTCGTCTTCCACCTCTTGGCGGCCGATGGTGATGACCTCGTCCACCGTGCGGTCGCCCACGACCTCGCGCATGACGCTCTCCGAGACGTCGCGCAGCGTCTCGTCCGGGTTGCGCACGTTGAACAGGTAGTGGTCGGCGCGTTCGATGCGGTACTGAATCACCCACTCGACTACGGCGGCGTTCAGATCGCCCGTCACCATGGCCTTGACCTCGGCGAACTCGGAGGCAGGACCTGACTGAGAGGGCGCCGTGGCGTTGTCCGTGGCGAACCCGAACTCCACCTTCAGCTGGCGCTTGACCGGCACGATCTCCGAGGTGTCGATGCCGAGCGGCAGCTTGAAGTGCAGGCCCGAAGGCGCCACGTGACTGAAGCGCCCAAAGCGCAGGATCACGCCTTCCGACTCGGCCGGCACGGTGTAGAAGCCCGTCCACACGAAGAACAGCGCTCCAACCACCAACAGTCCCGTCGTGATCCACCGCAGCGAAAAGCGCGGTGGCTGCGGGAACTTCTTCACTACTGCCATGGGCCACGGTTGGCGCCGACTCCCGCGCGAGTCAATCCGCTCGCCCCGGTTTCGAGGCAAGCGTGGTGGCGCGGCTTGATTGGTGTGTCGTTACGATACTCTCGAAGGTCGAAAAGGAAGTGAAGGTCGCTCGTTCGGGTGCTGAGCATGGAATCGGCATCGGGACGCAAGTTTTGCGCGGCTCGTAGCCGAGCTTTTCGGCCGTGCGACTGGGGCCAGCATTGACGCTCCGCTGCCGTCGCGATGGCGGGCACTGGCGGCGAAGCGGCCTCGGTACGGCGTTGTCCGGGCCTGGCCAGTCTTGTGATTTCGCGGGCGGCAGCGCGAACCCAAAAATTCTCGCCTCGCGGACCTCCCCGCCTCCCCGCCTCCCTGTGAAATCTCGCCCCGCGAAGAGCTGGATGCTTGCGATAGAGCCGAGGAGCTGCATGCAGTCGCCCGTCGTCTCAGGGCGTCAGGCCACGCAGCGAGGGCGAGCCGTGCCACGGCACGCCGTTCGACAACGACTGCGCGTTTTCGTTCGACTGTCGAGCCAACGCGCAGAGCCAATTGGTGTGCACAGCGTTTGGGCTCCGGTCGGCGCGCTGTGTCGCAACACGGGTGCCAACGGCGGCATCGTCTGCATCGACGGCTATTGCACGTCGTCAGCTCCGCCAACCAGCAAGGCGTCTGCGTTGCCACTGCCCAGCTCGGCGAAGAGTGCTACGTCGGAAGCTGCGCGCCAGGGCTCGAGTGTACGGAAGCCGGCTGCCAGCCGGAGGCCGACTGAGCGCAGTTTAGGTAGCCGCCCCGTGCCTTCTCCGCTAGCGTTCCGGCGCTTTGGTTGGACGTTGGTTACTCGGGTTGGCGCTGCTGTTTACCAGCGCTTGCGGGGGCGGCAAACGCCCCGCCGACGTCGCGCCCGTGCCGTCGCATTCCCCAGGCAAAGCCGCGGCGCCCTCCACGCCCGCTAGTTACTGCGAGCGGCTGCAGCCGCTTTTGACCCAAGCCGTCTCGTCTGCGCGCATCGGCACGCAGATGGCCTGCCTAGACATTCCAGGCATCACCGAGCTCGGTCGCTTTGGCGCGCCGGGCGCGGCCGAAGAAGGCACGCTCGCCGACTGCTTCGACGAACCAACCGAGTACGGCAAGCTGCTCGAAACCTCGGGCAGTGATTTCGATCTCAGCATCGATCAAGGATTTTCGAGCGAGGTGGGGCGGGGCGGCAGCGCCAACTTGACGACGCTGGTGCCATGGCTGCCGAGCCTCAGCCTCGACCTGACCAAGACGCGCCGCGTGAACGCTCACGTCTCGGTCAAGCAAGCGCGCTTCGTCACCCTCTTGGGTGTCGCGAGCCGCATGCAGGGGCAAAAGCGCGAGCAACAGTGCCTGGCCGCGCTGTGCAAGCCCGAGTACCAGTACGTCCACAAGGCGCTGGTCGGCATCCCCACGTTGACGGTCAGCGCCGAGGACGCGCACGGTAGCGAGGTGGGGCTCGGTATTCCGCTGCTCTCGGCCAGCTACAACGCGCGTGAGCTCAGCCGTGGCTCACGCGAGATCAAGAGCACCCAGCCGGTCACGCTGGCCATCGCGCGCAGCCCCTTTCGCAGCGCCAATACCGAGCGGTTATGCCAGTTTTGTGGTCGGCGCGAGCAAGCTTGCTGCAGCAGCGCGCCCGCTTGTGACGGCGGCCTGGGCTGTGTGGACCAGCACTGCGTCGAGGTCGGCGGCCCCGATCAACCGTGCGACGGTGAGCGTTGCGTCAGCGGCGCCTGCGTGGGCGGACGTTGCCGTACGGCTTGCGGCGGCGCCGGTCAGCCTTGCTGCGGCGGAACGCATTGCAGCGGCGCGCTGCGCTGCACTCCCGACCCCGAGAGCGACATGGAGCAACAGCTCGCAGTCGAGAACGTCGTCGTCAGTGGCGGACTCCTCGGCACCAGCGAGGATCGCATCTTCGGCGGCTCGAGCTGCGGCGCGCTGCGCACGCGCGGTCGCTTCGCCGTCACCAAGCTGGGCGACGGCCGCGGTCAGTGTGAAAAGGCTTGGTGGTTCGATCCCAAGAACGAGAAAGACTGCCGCGTCGCGGTGCACTTCGATGTGCCGATCGTCGGCGCCATCGGTTGTCGCGTCGAGGTGTTCGCCGCCCCGCGCGCCCAGCCGAACCGCTGCGCCCCCTGAGCGCGATTCGCTCGCAACCTCGGGTGCGCTCTGTCGGGCGGTGTGGTTATTCGGGCTTCGGATAACCGAGATAGAAGATTCGCGCGAGCATGAAACTCCAGGCTGCGGCTGGTTTGCGGCTCGACGCGTGGCTGTGCTCCAAGGTGGGCGGGAGTCGTCGCGCAGAATGCGGGTTCTGAAGCGCTTTTTTGATCGTGCGAGGGGCCGTTTGGGGGGATGTTGATTTTCGCGCTCACGACTGGCCCATTACCCTTGGGGGTGGGTACTCATGGAGGTGTCCCCGATGAGAAATCCTAAGCGACCCATGATGGGGCTACCGCCGCTGGCCCGGCTGCTCGTGGGCGTGGGCGTATCACTGGCTGCCCTCGCGGGGTGCGATGGCTCGATAGGTGGCAACGACCACGCTGGTGGCGCAGGGTCTGGCAACAGCGCCGGCAACTCCAGCGGCGGCTCGGTCGTCGGCAACGACCCGAACGCCGCCGGTCCGCGCCCGCTCTACCGATTGACCCGTCGCGAATACAACAACACCGTGCGCGACCTACTCGGCGACTCCACGCACCCCGCCGACGAGTTCCCGGAGGACCGCGATCGCTCGTTCTTGTTCCGCCGCGCCGGCTCGGTCGCGACGCAAGACGCCGACCTCTTGCGCACCACCGCCGAGGCGCTGGCCGCCACCGCGATGAAGACGCCTTCCAGCGTACTGCCGTGTGACGCCAGCAGCGGCGAAGACGCCTGCGCGGCCAAGTTCATCTCCGACTTCGGCAAGCGCGCCTACCGCCGTCCGCTGAGCACGGAAGAGACCATGCGCCTGACCGCGCTGTATCAGAACGCGCGCACCACGTTGAAGATGACCTTCAACGAAGCCATCACGACCTTGCTCGAGGGCATGCTGCAGTCGCCGGCGTTCCTGTATCACTGGGAGTCACCGTACGAAGCTCCCAAGTTGAGCGGCGCTTACGTGCAGCTCGGCCCCTACGACGTCGCCTCCCGGCTCTCGTATTTCATCTGGGGCTCCATGCCCGACCAAGCGTTGTTCGACGCTGCGGCAAACGGCCAGCTGGTGACCGACGCGGACATAGCCACCCAAGCTCGCCGCATGCTGGCGGACGACAAGGCGAAAGACGCCGCTACCGCGTTCTTCCGCGAATGGCTCGAGCTCGCCGAGCTCGACCACGTCCCGAAGGATGCAAAGACGTACCCTGAGTACGACGAAGAGCTGAAGACCTCGCTCGTTCAGGGCACGGAAGCGTTCGCGCGCAACGTGTTGTTCGAATCCGGCGGCAAGCTCGAGACGCTGCTCACCGCCGATTTCACTTTCAGCAACCAAGCCCTTGGCAAGGTTTACGGTAACAGCGCGACCGGCGCCACGATGACCAAGACCATGCTCGATACCTCCCAGCGCCTGGGGTTGCTCATGGAGCCAGCTGTCTTGGCCTTGGAGGGTTCGCCCACCGGGTCCAACCCCATCAAGCGTGGCAAGACGGTGTACACCAAGCTGCTATGCGGCGTCTTGCCGCCGCCTCCGCCCAACGTCCCGCCAGCCAAGCCAGCCAGCGCAGGCGGCACCACGCGCGAGCGCTATGCCGAGCATGGCGCCAACGAGTGCGCGCGCGGCTGCCACCAGCTGATGGATCCGATCGGCTTCGCGTTCGAGAATTACGACGGCATCGGTCGCTACCGCACGATGGATAACGGCAAGGCCGTCGACGCCACGGGCATGATCAACCTGGACGGGGTCGCGCAGCCGTTCAACAACGCGGTGGACCTGACTCGTCTTTTGGCGACCAGCGCCACGGTGCGCGACTGCTTCTCAAAGCAGTGGTTCCGCTTCGCCGTCGGCCGCGTAGAGACCGACCTCGACGCGCCGTCGCTGACCAGCATTGCTACGGCTTTTGCCACCAACCAATTCGACATGCGTGATCTAGCCCCCGCCGTCGCTGCCTCGCGTTCTTTCCGCTACCGCAGCCTGGCCGCCGGGGAGGTGACGAAATGACCCTGATCAAGACTGACAAGACTCGGCTGCGCTTCTCGCGGCGCGCCATGTTGGCCGGCATCGGCGCGAGCGCCGCCTTCCTGCCATTGGTCGACGCCGAGCGCGCGCAAGCCGCTGGCCCGGACGGCTTTCCCAAGCGCCTGGTCACCATCACCTGGGGTCACGGCGTGTGCCAAAGCGCGTTTTACCCGACCGACGGCACCGCCAACAGCCAGGTGCTGAAGCCGCTCGAGTCTCTGTCGTCGAAGGTGCTGGTCGCCGCCGGCCTCGACTACAAGATGATGCTCGAGCAGGACAAGAAGTACGACGGGCACTTCACCTACCCGGTGATCTGGACCGGCACTTACAAGAACACCGGCGGGCAGAACTGCACCGCCACCGGCCCGTCCATCGATCAGGTCGTGGCCGACGCTGTCGCCAAGCAGGTCGCGCTGCAACAGCCCCTGCTCGTGATCACGGTCGACGGGGAGTCGCCGAGCTGGCGCCCCGGCGGTCAGCGCAACACGGGCGAGGGCGACACCAAGCGCCTGTTCGACAAGCTGTTCGCCAGCGCCAGCATGCCTTCGGCCGATTTGGAGAAGATCCGCGAAAAGCGCAAGAGCGTGCTCGACTTCGTCGGCAAAGAGCTGACCGGCTTTTCGCAGCGCATGGGCACCGAAGACAAAGCCAAGATCGGCGCGCACCTGGAGTCGATTCGCCAGCTGGAAGCGCAGCTCTCGGCAAGCGCCATGGCCTGCATGCCGCCCACGGTCATGACCGGCAGCAAGGTGTTCCAAGACAAGGTGGCGGCCATGCTCGACATGACCGCCATGGCCCTGCGCTGCGACATCACGCGCTCCGTCAGCATCTGCTGGGCGGACGACGGCGGCTACCGTCCGATCACCCTGCCGTGGCTCGACATCAACTCCAGCTTCCACGACGTCGCGCACTTGGGCAAAGATGGCTACCCCGACAAGATCAAGGCCGACATTTGGATGTACGAGCAGGTGGCGCGGCTCGCCATGAACCTCGACAGCGCCGTCGAAGGCACCGGCACGGCGCTCGACAACAGCGTGATCGCCGTCGGCAACGACATGAACGAAGGCTCCGCGCACTACGTGGGCGGCTTGCCCTTCGTGCTAATCGGCAGCTGCGGCGGCTACTTCAAGACTGGCCGTACGGTGAAGCTCGGCAACTGGGCCAACAAGAACAACGAATACTGGAACGGCGACAGTAACGTGCCGCACAACAAGCTGTTGGCGACGTTGAGCAACGCGATGGACGTGCCAACGACGTCCTTCGGCGAGGGCTACGCGGGGACGCTGGACGAGCTGAAGGCGTAGTCTCGCGGGCTGCCTCGTTTCAGTTTCGAGAAAACCCACGAAGATCTCGCCTCCCCGCCTCCCCCTGACCATTGGTCTGATCTCACAGCTGCCCGCCCGCTAAGCCTGGTTTCTGGCGAGGCTTTCGCGAGGACCGGAGCGGAGCGTACGTGGGTACGTGAGCACCGGACCGGAGCGAAAACGAAGCCAGAAGCCAGGATCAGCG
>DATAKF010000159.1:0-19027 GCA_036261775.1 Polyangiaceae bacterium
GCACTCTTCGATGCCAAAGTAGAAGCAAACGTTGAAATGCAAGAACGGCACTTCGTGCGTGGCCCCCCAGTAGCGCCCGTACAGCGCGTCTTGGCCCAAGAAATTGAACGCGCCACCAACGGGCCGCCCGGCTTGGCGCGCCACCACGACGTGCAGCTCGTCCGGCATGGTCTTGGCGATTTCTTCGAACAGCGCGCGCTGCAGGTATTGCCGGCCCCAAGCGAACTTTTCGACCGTGCTCAGGTAGAACTCGAACACGAAGTCTACGAGCTCCGGTGTCAGCTCGCGCCCTGACAGCGCTTCGATCTGCACGCCGCGGTCGTGCATCTCACGCCGCTCGCGCTTGAGCTGGTTCCGCTTCTTGCTGTTCATGCGCGACAAAAAGTCATCGAAGCTGGCGTAGCCGGGGTTTTCCCAGTGAAACTGCACGCCGCGCCGCTCGGCAAAGCCTTGGGCGCAGAGCGCTGCGCTCTCGGCTTCCGGCAAGAACAGCACGTGCGCGCCCGAAACCGGCAGCGCACTGCACAGCTGTGGCAGCGCGCGGGCAAAGGCGCCCAAGATGCGCCCGCGATCTTGATCGGGCCGCACCAAGATGCGCGGTCCGGTGGCGGGCGTGAACGGTACCGCTAGCACCAGCTTGGGGTAATACGGGGCGCGCAGCACGCCCTCCGAGTGGCGCGCCCAGGAGTAGTCGAACACGAACTCGCCTTCACTGTTCGTCTTCACGTAGGCTGGCGCCGCGGCTACGCACTCGCCATTTTCGTGTAGCGAGATGTGCTGCGGTAGCCAGCCCTTGTCTTCACCCACGCAGCCGGTGCGCTCCAGCGCGTCCAGCCACGCGAACGACAAGAAGGGCGGGCGCCCCGGCGGCAGCAGCCGCTCGTAGCTCGCCTGCCCCAGCTCGCGGATGGAGCCATGGGTACGAAGCTCGAAGCTAGGCGGACCGCTCGTCATAGGAACTTTCTCAGGCGATAGAAGGCATTTTCGACCAAGCGATCCGACAGCGAGCGCAGCTGCACGTCGCGCAGCTGTACCTCGCGGGAGCCGGCCAGGTCTTCGCGAAACGAGCGTTCGACCTCGGCGCTCAGCTCGGCGTCGAGCACGCTGGCGTTGACCTCGAGGTTGTAGTGCAGCGACATGTAGTCGAAGTTGAAGGTGCCGGTCGTGCACCACTGTCCGTCGATGACGGCGGTCTTGGCGTGGAACATGCCATCCTGCCACTCGAAGATGCGCACGCCGGCCTGCAAGAGCTTTTCGTACTGTGAGCGGCCCGCATACTTGACCGGCTCCACGTCGCTGTGCGCGGGCACGATCACGCGCACGTCGACGCCGCGCTTGGCGGCTCGCATCAGCGCACGGCGAATGGAGCCGTCGGGCACGAAGTACGAGTTCGAGATGTAGACGGTCTTCTGCGCGGCATAGATGCGCGAGGCGTAGTCGCGGGCAATTTCGTGGCGGTGGCGAAAGTAGCGTTCACCCAAGACGCGCACGGGCAGGAGCCGCGCGCCCGGCTCCGCGCTGAGAGGCGCTGCGTGCAGGTGCAAGATCGGTGGCAAGTCGTGGCGCCGCCAGACGCGGTGAAAGCAGTGCGAAAGCGCGTTCACGGCCGGGCCTTCGATGCGCATCATGTCGTCGCGCCAGCCCTCCCCGCCGTCTTCACGGGGTGCCCATTGCAGGGCCAGGTTGATGCCGCCCGTGAAGCCGACGCCGCCGTCGACCACGAGAATCTTGCGGTGGTCGCGGCGCGATAGGCGTGTGAACGACAGGCGGAAGCGCTGACGCCAAGGCGCTACGGGGTTGTACTCCAGCAAAAGGACGCCGGCAGCCTCGAGCTCGGCAAACAGGGTACGATCCGTCCCGATGGAGCCGACGGAGTCGTAGATGACGGCAACCGTGACCCCGCGCCGTCGAGCCGCGATCAAGGCATTGGCAAAGCGTCGTCCGACGGCGTCGGAGTCGAACCAGTACATCTCGAGCAGCACCTGCCGGCGGGCCTGGGCGATGGCTTCGAGCATGGCCGGAAAAGCCTCGCGACCATCGTGCAGCAGCCGCACGGTATTGCCCGGCACGAAACGGCCCTGGACCTTGCGAAATCGAAGCGGAACCCGCGGCTTGCCCATCAGCTGGGCTGAGAAGATGGGGGCAATGCCCGGCCATGGCAAGCGGCCGCGCCGAAGCGCTATGTTTGCGTCATGCCTCGGGTGAATGTTTCGAGAGCGAGCGCCTACGCCGCCGCCGTGCTCGCCGTGTTTTCCTGCTGGGGCTGCGCTCGTAAGCAGCAACGCCCCGTCTACTCGTGGGGGGCCCCCTACCAGCCCGTTCAGTCCGGGCAACCCACGCAGCCCGCGAACGGGACGGCGCCTGGCGTGCCCGGGCAAGCGCCTACGACTTCACCCACCGGAGTTGTGACCGCCGCGCCCACCGCGCCGCAAGTGAGCGCCAACGACGCCATCAACAACCACGACATCACGTTCTTGCGCAGACGCGCCGAGCAGATCTTGGCCGAGCTGGTGGCCGCGCTGCCCCCACAGCAACAGGCGCGCGTCTCCGGCATCCCGCTCGTGGTCGACGCCACGCCCGGCGAAGTAAACGCGTTCGCGTCATGCAGCGGCTCCCGCTCGGCCATGGCCATTACCGACGGCCTGCTTCAAATCCAATCGCAGCTGGCGCGCTTTCGCGCCTACGACGAGCTGGGCGGCACCAACAAGGTCGGCGAGTACATCGGCGTGATCGCGCGCGGCGCGCGCCCCAAGCAGCCCCTTCCCGACGTGCCGGCAGGCTTCGTCGATCCGCGGCTCGATTTGGACTCGCGCAAGGTAGCCAGGCAGTACCAAATCCTCGACGAAGAGCTGGCGTTCGTGATGGGCCACGAGCTGGGTCACCACTACCTGGGTCACTTGCCGTGCACGGCCGCGGGCGGCCTCGGCCTGGCTGAAATCAATGCCATTTTGTCGAACGCGGTCCCGGTCTTCAATCAACCCAACGAGCTGGCCGCCGACATGGTCGGCATCAACAACACGCTCACCACGGGCGCGCGCCGAACCGATTACAAGCTGACCGAAGGCGGCGCCATGCTCACCATGCAGTTTTTTTCCGGGCTCGATCAGCTCACGCCGGCCGACATCTTGTTCGGCTTCGAGCGCTCGCACCCGGCGCCACAGGTGCGTACGCCCGTCATTCAGCAGACAGCCGCCACTTGGCGCGCAACTGGCGGCGTGGGCCTACCGATAATCACCTTTTAGCTGCCCATGTCCGACAAGACCGAGGAACCGACACCACGACGCCTGCACAAGGCCAGGCAAGAAGGTGACAGCGCCGTCTCAGCGACCCTCGGTCAGAGCGTGGGCTTCGCGGCGGTGGTCGCGCTGCTGCCCGGGTTATTCCTGGCGATCACGCTGGGGGCTGGCGCGGCCTTGCGCTCGGCCATCAGCAGCGGGCAAGCGGACATTTCGGGAGCGGCGTGGCTGTGGGTGGCGCTCAGCGCGCCCGTGCTGGGCTCGGCGGCGCTGGTGTCGGCGCTGCTCGGCTTCGTCCAGACGGGTGGCGCCTTCACGGCCTCACGTTTTGCGCCTGATTTTGCGCGGATTGATCCGCTCAACGGCATCAAGGGCTTGTTCACGCTCGAGCGGGTGTTCTCGCTGTTTCGCTCACTGGTGGCAGCTTTGGCCGTCGGCTGGCTGGCTTGGGGCTTGCTCCGAGACCACATGGCTGACGTGGCTAGCACCGTCGGCCGCAGTGAAGCGGTCGCGACGAGCGCGTGGCTGCTCGGAAAGCAGCTGCTGTGGGGCGCGGCGCTCGTGGGCTTGGTGCTCGGCGGCGTCGACTATTTCTTCGTCCGGCGTGCCTGGCTGGCGCGGCATCGCATGACCAAAGACGAGGTCAAGCGCGAGCACCGTGAGTCCGAGGGTGATCCCGAGGTCAAAGCAGCGCGGCGGCGCGCCCATCAAGAAGCGCTGGCCGGGTCGATGATCGCGGCCGTGAAGAACGCAACGGTGCTCGTCGTGAACCCCACCCATCTAGCCACCGCCCTCCGCTACGACGAGAACGAAGACGAAGCCCCAACGGTCATCGCCCACGGCGAAGGGGACCTGGCTCGTCGCCTGATCGAAGCCGCCCACGCCTACAACGTGCCGGTCGTGCGCGACGTGCCGGTCGCGCATGCCTTGCGCGAGCTCACGCTAGGCGAGCAGATCCCCGAGGCTTTGTACGAAGCCGTCGCCGAAGTCCTCCGCGAACTGCTGAACCAAGAGAACGAGACCGAATCAACAGGAAGGCGGGAAGGCGGGAAGGATTTCTGATTGTTCGAGCGCGCGCGACGAGGGCTCGAACAAAGCCAGTAGCCATGTCCCAGCCAGCTCACCCACCCCAAGATCCTCGCTCTCGTCTTCCCGCCTTCCCGCCTTCCTGTTATCTCGCTCTCGCGTTCGAGGCGTTATTCGACGCGGACGCGCTTCTTGATGGCGGCTAGCTCTTCGTCGACTTCGCTGTGCTTCAGCTTTTCGGCGATGGGACCGACACCGGCTTCGAGGGCGCGGAATTTGGCTTCGACCTCGTCGCGGGTCATGCCGCCGGGGCCAGGCTCGTTGAGGATGCCGTCGAGCTCGCGCTGAGCTTGGACGGTGGTCTCGACGGCTTCGATCTGATCTTCCATACGGCGAAATTCGGCGAAGGCCGAGCCACCAACGCGCTTCTGCCCCAAGCCGTCCGCGCTTCCGCCAGCCTTGGCTTGAGCCGCTTGGTTGACGAGCGCGCCCTTACGGTGCTCCAGCTCCTGCACCTTCTGCTCCATGCGCTCGAGCTCGGCCTTCATTTCGTGCGCCGCAGCGCGCTGCTCGGCGCGCAGCGCTTCGGCCCGGTCACGCTCGCCCGTGACGCGCTTTTTCTGCATCAGGGCCTCGCGGGCCAGCTCATCGTCGTTCGTCTTGACCGCGAGCTCTGCGCGAGACGCCCACTTGGCCGCCTGGGCGTCCAGCTCCTCGAGCTTGCCGCGCAGCTGCTTCTCCGCCGCGACCGCGCTCACCACTTCGCGGCGCGCCGCGCGGATCTGCTCCTGCATGTCGAGCAGCGTCTGCTCCACCGATTTGCGCGGATCTTGCAGGCTGTCGACCAGTCCGTTGAAGTTCGACGAGATGACCTTGCCCATGCGGTCGAAGATGCCCATGCCCGAAATCTGCCACGGGTAGGCGCAAGCGCCTACTCCTTCCTGGTGGGGGCGGCACGCGCCGTCCTCCTCGGCCGAAGTGACCCGGAGTGGACGCAGTCCACGGCCCGAGCGCAGCGAGGGAGCGCCGAAGGCGCAGTGCATTCGGCCGAGCCTCCCCCCACGCGGCGACCCTCAACGTGGTTGATTCGTGAAGTTCGTTGACCCAGTCAACCGTTGCTCGCTCTACGCTGCGAGCCTGCTCATGACCGCCCCGGCCATCCGCTGCCAATCCCTCGTCAAACTGTACGGCAACAAGCTCGCTGTCGCGGGTATCGAGCTCACGGTCGAGGTCGGCGAATGCTTCGGCCTGCTCGGCCCCAACGGCGCGGGCAAGACCACCACTGTCGAGATGCTGGAAGGCCTGACCCAGCCCAACTCGGGCTCCGTCGAGCTGTTCGGCCAAGCCTGGGGCCAAGGCAAAGATCGAGAGCTGCAGGAGCGGCTGGGGGTGCAACTGCAAGACACGCAGCTAGCCGACAAGCTGATGGTCGAAGAAGTGCTGCGCCTGTTTCGCTCGTTCTACCGCAAAGGCCGAAGCGTCGATCAGCTGGTCAGCGAGCTGGATCTGCAAGCCGAGCGCAAGGTGCAGTACCACAAGCTCTCGGGCGGTCAGAAGCAGCGCGTCGCGCTGGGCACCGCTCTGGCCGGCGATCCGGAGCTGCTCTTCCTCGACGAGCCCACCACCGGACTCGACCCGCGCGCACGCCAGCAGCTCTGGAAAATCGTGCAAGGCTTTCAGAGCCGCGGTCGCAGCGTGCTGATCACGACCCACTACATGGAAGAAGCCGCCGCGCTCTGCGATCGCATCGCCGTCATGGATCACGGAAAAATCATCGCCCTGGGGACGCCGCGCTCGCTGGTGGACGGCTTGGGCCTCGTGCAATTCGTCGAGTTCGAGACCAAGCAGGCGCTGGACGAAACCGCCATGTCGGCGCTGCCAGCGGTCGAAACCGTCTCGCGGCGCGGCGAAGGCTACCGGCTGCGCATCGATCGCAGCATGAGCGCGCTGAGCGCCGTGCTGGGCGAGCTGGAGCGACAAAACATCACGCCCATCGGCCTGAGCACCCACCAAGCCACGCTCGACGACGTGTTCCTACACCTGACGGGCCGCGCGCTCAAAAACGACGAAGCCGAGAAGGCGGAAGGAGCCGCCTCGTGAGCGACCAACACAACGACTCGCCGAATCCGCTCCAGGAGCTGGTCAAGGCCCGCATCCGCGAGTTCTTGCGCGAGCCCGGCTACGTATTCTGGGTCTTCGGCTTCCCGCTGCTGATGGCCATCGGCCTGGGCTTGGCCTTCCGCTCCAAAGCGCCCGAGCCGCCCCGCATCGCGGTCACCGCCGGCGTACCCACCGAAACCGCCGAAAGGCTGCGAAAGAGCCCGCGCCTACACGCCGCGCTGCTGCCTCGCGACGAAGCCGAGCGCGAGCTAGCCCGCACCAAGGTCGACTTGATCGTCGATCGAGATCCGGCGACCGGCCAGCTCAGCTTCAAGCTCGACCTCGCACAAGAAAAGAGCCTGCTGGCCCGCGCCATCACCGAAGACGTGCTGCAGCGCGCGGCCGGCCGCCAAGACACGCTCACCATCGCCGAGCATCACGTCAGCGAACGAGGCTCACGCTACGTAGATTTTCTCCTACCCGGCTTGATCGGCTTGAACCTGATGGGCAGCAGCATGTGGGGCATCGGCTTCAACCTGGTGCTAGCGCGCAAGCGCAAGCTGCTTCGGCGCTATGCCGTCACGCCCATGCGCCGCAGCCACTTTCTGCTGTCGTATTTTTGTTCACGCTCGCTCTTCTTGGTGATGGAGCTCGGCGTGCTGATCCTCTTCGGACGGCTGGTATTCGGCACGCACATCCAAGGCAGCTTGCCCGGCCTGCTCGTCGCCTCCACGCTCGGCGCCGCTGCCTTTGCTGCCATCGGCTTCTTGATCGGCGCGCGCCTCACCAGCACGGAGGTCGCCGGGGGTTGGATGAACTTCGTTCAGCTGCCGATGTGGCTCCTTTCCGGCTCTTTTTTTTCCTATGAGCGCTTTCCCGAGTGGCTCCAGCTGCCCATCCGCTGCCTGCCGCTCACGGCCGTCAACGACGCCCTGCGTCGCATCTACAACGAAGCCGGCACCCTCTCGTCTGTCGGCTTCGAGCTTGCCGTCCTGACCGCCTGGGCCGTGCTCGGCTTTGGCGTCGCCATCAAGGCGTTTCGCTGGCAGTAACGCCGATGCTCGGCTTCTTCCACACTGGCGCCGTTCACGTCGAGACATTCGAGGGCCTGGCGCGTTCGGCCGAGCCGGCCATCGTGACGCGCCACACGGTGCGCGAAGATTTGCTGGCCCAGGCGGTCGCGGCCGGCAAGGTGGCGCGCCAGCGCCGCTCGAAGGTACAGCTGCGAGAGCTACCCTGCCTCGACGCTTGGCCGGCTTTTCTGGCCGGTGATCGCCGCGGCTACCTCCAGCAAATCGCGCAGCAGGTCGAGCACCGTGCGCAGCCTGGAGAGCACGTCATGCTGGCACAGGCCTCGATGGCCGGCGCTGTCCCGCTCATCCGCCGCTCCGACGTCCAAGTCTTCACGAGCCCTGAGCTCGGTGTCCAAGCGGCGCTTGGTGCGCTCCAAAAACTGCACCAAGACTCCTCGGTCTCTCCTTCGCGCGACTAGGCTTTCGCGTGCTTCCCTGGCGTGATGCGCTCCGGCCCCCGCTCTCGCACGAGGCTCGCCACTCAGGTCGCCGCTTTGGTGGCGTTGGGATTGGCATCGCGCTGGCCGCATCTGCCCGAATTCTGCATTCTTTACGTGGGCGACGTGCTGTGGGGCGCACTGTTTTTCACCCTTGCAGCCTGGCTCGCGCCGGCAGCAACGACGCCGCGGCTCTGGGCTAGCGCAACCGCAGCGGTCGAGGTCATCGAGCTCAGTCAGCTTTACCAAGCGCCTTGGGCCCAAGAAATTCGCGCCACGGCGCTGGGCGGTTTGCTGCTGGGCCACAGCTTCTCGTGGAGTGACGTGCTGTGCGTCGCGCTCGGCACCAGCGCAGCAGCCCTCTTTGTGGTACCGTTTTCGCACGGGTCATGACGCACTGGGCGGGCACCGCATGTTTGGTCGCGTTCTGGCTGTGCCTGGGCTGCGGGCACACCGAAAAGAGCGAGAGCGACCCGCCCGCGCCCTCCGCCAAGCCCGACGAAGCGCCTCCGAACAATCCACCGACCGGCACCCCGCGCTGCAACCAGGTGAAATTTGCCGACCCGGGGCTCGAGCAGGTCCTGCGTCGGTCGCTCGAGCTTGCTCCTGCCGACGCGCTGACGCTCGAGCGGCTGCGCGAGCTGAAGCACTTCAACGGTGGCGCTGTCTACGAGCCGCGCATCGTCAGCCTCGAAGGCATCCAATGCGCGGAGAACCTCGAGTCGATCATGCTCGGAGGTGGCGGCATCACCGATCTGTCTCCGCTGGCTGGGCTCACCAAGCTGCGCAGCGTGAGTTTTCACGACCAGTCGATCAGCGATCTGTCGCCGCTGGCCGACTTGGCTCAGCTGGAGCGGCTGAGCCTTTACCAGAACCACGTTGCCGATCTTGCGCCGCTCGCCAAGCTGAAGTCCCTCAACGGGCTCTTCCTCGGCAAAAATCCGCTAGAGGACCTTTCTCCGCTCGCCGGCTTGACGTCACTCACCGCGCTCGCGGTCAGCGGGCTTGGCGTCACCGCGCTCGAGCCGCTCGCTTCGTTGTCCAACCTCCAGGATTTGTCCTGCGATGATACGTCCGTGACCGATCTGTCGCCGCTCATGGGCCTGAGCGCGTTGACGAGGCTTTCACTCCGCCGCAATCGGCTCCAGACGCTAGCCCCGCTCGGCGCGCTCTCTGCCTTGAGCTACCTCTCCGTTTCTGAAAATCCGCTCACTCACCTCGAGGGACTAGAAACGCTCACTGCCTTGAAATCTCTGGAAGCCGAGCAATGCGCGCTGACCAACCTCAGCGCGCTCGCCTCGACCAGCGGGCTTTACAGCGTGGTTCTCGATGGCAACCAAATCACCGACGTTTCGGCCTTGGCTACGCTGACGCGACTGAGCTTCGTGTCGCTCATCGACAATCCGCTCGCCGACGCCAGCCCTCTCGGCAATCTGAGTGAAGCGCACCGGCTGATGCTTTCTGATACGCTCATCACCGAGCTGCCCGATTGGCGTCCGGACCCCGACTATGGCTGCAACTTCCTCGAAGCGGAGCGCACCCCGCTGAACGACGCCGCGCTCACGCTCCAGTTCGACGAGCTCTGCGAAAACCGCCGCGTCAACGTGACCTTGAGCGAGCAACATTGCTTGCCTTGCACGGTTCCACCATGAGCAGCCTATTGGGTCGCCTGGCTCGAGCCAGCGCGGGCGCGGCAACGTTCCTCATCGTCAGCGCGAGCCTGGCGGCATGCAGCCCATCGACCGACGCCGAGCCCGAAGCCAAGCCCCTAACGGGCTGCGAGCCAGCCCGCGGCGCCACGAACCCAACCAGCATTGCCGCCGTCGTCGACACCATCAACGCGCTGCCCAAACCAGTCACGTTGCCCTGCTTCATCCAGCACTTGTCGGGACCGTTGGAGATAGACGCCACCAAGGGTGATTTGAGCCTGCAGCCAGCCGTCGGTCGCCGCAGCCCGCGCATCTTCATCCTGCTCGAGCCGCTGATCGCCACGATCGCGCCGCAAGGTGTCGGTCAGGACTTGCTAGAGCTGGGTGAACGCCGCGGAGAAACGCGCTCCCTCAAAGCAGAGGTCCACTTTCCAGTGACGACCCAGCTCGAGCACGCCAGCCCCTACGAGCACGTGATCTTCGACAAAGAGACCAAGAACGTGACTAGCTGCGCGTTTTGCCACGGCGCCGAAACGCTGGCCCCCGACATCACGTTCACGCGCGCCTTCGAGTCCGACGCTTTCCGTCCGCTGAATGGCAATCGCATCAGCGTCGACGAGCTTGCGGCTGAAAGGCGAGCCTGTGACGCCAAGCTCGAGCCCTACCGCTGCGCCGTGCTCGACGCTTTGTTCGAGCGAGAAGGCGTCACGTTTCGCCAGTTGCCCGCCGCGTTCGCGACCTTCCAATAGCTGAGCCGCCCAGCTGCGTCCTCTCAGCGCACCGCGAGCGGCTTCACGCCGCTGAGCGTCGCGTTCGCGGAGACGTACCCTACGGCGCCAACGTGGCTCGCGACGTAGCCGATGACTGCCTTGTCACCTTCCAGCTCGGGCGGAGGCACGTCGCGACCCGAAAAGATACGTTGCGTCCAGTAGCTGCGCACGGCCGCCGTGGAGCGCCCCAAGACAGCGCGCGAAAACGCGTCGCGCACGGCGGCGCCCGACTTCTGATCGACCGGCAAGGCGGCTTCACCGGACTCCCAGCGGGCAGACTTCTTGAGGAAAATGTCGCTCAAGGCCGAGCGCTCCAGCGGGCCTATCCCGCTCTTGGCGTGCACGATCACCACGTAGGCAGGCGGCGACTCGGCTTCGGCCGTGCTTTCGCTGGCCAGCAATGCCCCGAGCGACGACCACAGCACGGCGCACACCAACGCCCGCCGCCCGCGGACGGGCCGCGGAGCGAAGCTGGGGTGGGTCGAGCGAGCGGTTTGCATGAGTCGAGGTGGAGTCAGAAATACGCGGTAGTCTTCAGCAGGTAGGCGCCCCAGTACTTGGCGAGATCTTTCGGTTCCTTGCGATCGTTCAGCGCAGGCTCGAGCGCGGCGGTGCCGTGCATCAGGTGCCCTTCGAGCTTGACCAGCCAGTTCGGGGTGACGTCGAAGCGAACGCTGAGCGCGAGATCTCGCTGAAAGTTCTGTTTGGCCGAACGCTTGTCGATGTCTGGGTAGTACACGGAGTAGTACGCGCCCGGCGTGAACCACGGCGTCACGTGGTACGAAACCATGCCGTAGTAGCGCTCGTTCACGATGTGGGGCGGAAGCAGCGCCGGCGCTTGGCTGTTGAACTTGCCGATCCAGCGGCTATATTCGGCGGCCACCAGCAGATCGCCGCTTTGGTACTCCAAAGACGCGACCCACAGCTTGACGCGAAACTGCGATGGCAACACGCCCGTGAAGCCCGCGGGCAGCAGGTTCACCGACTGCAAGATCGGGATCAGCGCCGGAGCGATGTGATACTCGCTGTCGAAGCGCAGCGCCTGGTAGCTACCCGCGGCCGTCAGCCCCTCGAGCGGGGTACTCCACAGCGCCCGTCCTCCGTAGACGTACGGCATCTCCAGCTTTTCGACCGTGATGCCCGGCGCGGGCGGCGCTGGCGTGCCGAGCGAGATGGTGCCGCCGTACCCTCTGTATTCGAGCCCGCCCGCCTTGCCCAGCCCGACGTTGCCGTACAGCTCGCCGCCAGTTTGGGCGAGCAGGTAGTCACGGTGGTCGATGGGATAGACCGACTGCGGAAGCAGAATCGGCACGCGCGCGGCGTCGATGTCGGCGCTGTCGTTGTACAGGCCGAACGGGATCTTGGTCCTACCAGCCCGAATGCCCAACCAATCGCTGTAGCGGTAGTCGAGGTAGTACCAATCGAAGGTCGGCGTGTAGTTGCCGAGCGGGCCCAAATCGTGCGCAAAGAGCTGGACTCCCAGGCGCAGCTTCTCGGACAGGTTGCTCGTGAAGTTGATACCGACTTCGGTGAAGTCGAAGGAGCCGCGCTTCGACTGCGCCAGGTAGTTGTTCTGTGAAGTTTTGATCACGCCTTGGCTCACGAATGCGTGCACTTCGACGTCGGTCGGATCGACTGGCGCTTCCTCGGAGCGCGCGGGCCTGGCCCAAAGCGCGCTCACCAGCGTGAGCAAGAGCGCACCCTGGTATGCGAGAGATGTTTGCGTGCTCGCCCCGGACAACGAGAGTCAAAGTAGACTGCACCGATCGCTCACGTCAATCGAGCAGCGAATCATCAACGCGCTTATCTGGTCCGCTGAGATTCGGCTGTCGCGGGCTCGCGGCGCGCGCGTGACTCGCTTTGAAACGAGGAGATTTGTCACAACGCGATCGTATGTACGAAGAAGCCGCGTTTTGTACGAGACCGGAAACTGCGCGCAGCCGGTTGCCCCACGCACCGACCAGCTAAAGCAGCGGATTTTCCCAGCGTAGGCCTCGAAAGCGGCCCAAATCGCTGTCGTTCGAGCAGAGCCTCGCCTGGTTTTCGATGGCCAGCGCGGCGAGCTGTACGTCCGTCGTCAAGTTACGCGCAGCTCCCAGTTCGCGGAGCAAGCGAAACGCGATCTCGAGGTGGCGTGGACCAGGCACCAGGAAGTGCACGTGCGGTTGGGCAAGCCAGCTCTCCACGGCGTCGAGTGCTTCCTCCACCCGCAATGGCTTCTCGAACACGCGCGGGTTGGTAGAGATGCGAACGAACCCAAAGAGACTGACGCCCGGAAGCAGTAGCTGCTCGCTGCCATTCAGCATGCCCTCGAACCAGGCGCGGGCGGCCTCGTGCTGGGGAAAGGTAGCGAAGGACGCGTAGAGCAACAGATTGATGTCGACGACGTTCACGACTCACCCGACCGTGCTTTACGCAAGACCTCGGCGTCTTCGAGCTCGTCGGTCAGCGCGTTGAAAGAAGCAGGGTCGTAGCCAGGCCGAAGGCGGCTGTCCCAGACCCTCACGACGACCTTGCGCGGCTTCTCC
The DNA here is from genome assembly GCA_036261775.1 of Polyangiaceae bacterium. Taxonomy (GTDB): domain Bacteria; phylum Myxococcota_A; class Polyangia; order Polyangiales; family Polyangiaceae; genus PMG-095. Next base: position 12,820 of record DATAKF010000159.1, read on the forward strand.
TTCGACCGCGTGAGCCCGCGCCGCAACGCCTCGTTCACGACCTGCTTTAGCGGCCGTCGCGACCTCGCAACCTCCTGCTCCAGGAGCTTCTCCACGTCGGGCTCGAGCGTGAGGGTCGTCCGCATCCAGGCATCTTGATGCCAATTTACTGGAGCATCAAGATGCTCAATATTTGTCCGGAATTCTGCTTGCCCCGGGTCGAGCGCGTGATATCCCGCCGCGCCCATGTCCTTACAGCACGATAAGCTCGAGACGAACCTGGCCCGGCTCGCCCGCCGAGTGCCAGACCACGGCCTCGATAGCCTGGCGCCGCACGAGCAGGTGGCTCTACTCGCGTACTCGGCGCACGGCACGGTCACCAACGGCGGCTTCAAGCAGTTCTACGAAGGGCCCGTGCCGCTCAGCCGCCTGGTCGCGGCGCTCCGAGAGCTCAAGCTCGGCGCGCTCGCGAACGCCGCCGAAGCCACGGCCGCCTCGTTCCCCACCCCTGCGCTGGTCGACGACGTCGCCGCCCGCCGCGAGCACCTCGAGGGCTTGGACACCAGCAAGCAAGACTACGCCTTCTTCCGCCTCTCGACAGAAGAGCTACTCGACGCCATCGCCAAGTACTGGAAGCGCGTCCAAGCCTAAGGCCGATCGCGATCGAGCTTCGCGAGCGTCGATCGCGATCGCCTGCTCGCTCCGCTACCGATTCATCATGTGCACGGCCTTGCCGATCGAGGCTGCCGCAGCCTCCATCAGCGATTCGCCCAGCGTGGGGTGCGGGTGAATCGTCAAGGCCAGGTCTTCGGCCGTCGCGACCGTCTCCAGCGCGAGCGCGCCTTCGCTGATCAGATCCGAGGCGTTCGGGCCGACGATGTGAATGCCGAGCACACGACCGCTCTTGGTGTCGGTGACGACCTTCACGAAGCCTTCGGTCTCGCCGATGCTCATGGCGCGGCCCAGGACCGAGAACGGGAATTTGCCGGTCTTGGCGGTCAAGCCCTGCTCTTTGGCTTGGGCCTCGGTGATGCCGACGGTGGCGATTTCCGGATCGGTGAACACGATTCCCGGGATGGTGACCCAGTCTTTGCCAGCGTGGTGGCCGGCGATCACCTCGGCGGCGACCTCACCCTCTTTGCTGGCCTTGTGAGCCAGCATGGGCGCGCCGCTGACGTCGCCGATGGCGTAGATGCCCTTGACGTTGGTCTCGCAGAACTCGTTCGTGGGCACGAAGCCGCGTTGGTCGACGGTGACGCCGATCTCTTCGAGGCCGATGCCCTTGCCGCGCGGCTTCATGCCGACCGCCACGAGCACGACGTCGGCTTCGACCTTCTGCTGCTTGCCGTCGATGGTGACGACCACGGAGACCGAGCCGTCAGCGTTGTTTTCGTATTTCTCGGCGCGCGCGCCCTTCAAGATGGTGGCGCCGCGCTTGGTCAGCGTCTTTTCGACGACCTTCACGCAGTCCGGGTCGATGCCGGGGAGCAGGTTGTTCGTCATTTCGACGACCGTGAGCTGCGAGCCGAACGACTGGTAAACCATGCCCAATTCGAGGCCGATCACGCCGCCGCCGATCACGACTAGGCGCTTGGGAATTTGCTGCAGGCTGACGGCCTCACGAGCGCCGATGATCTTCTTGCCGTCGAACTCGAAGCCCGGAACCTGAATGGTAGCCGAGCCGGTGGCGATGACGATGGCCTTCTTGGCCTTGACGAGCTGCTTGGTGCCGTCCTTCAGCGTCACTTCGACCGTGTCTTTCGACACGAGCTTGCCGCGACCGTCCATGGTGGTGCCGCCGTTGGACTTGACCAAGCCACGCACGCCAGTGGTCAGCTTCTTGATGATGCCGGCCTTCCAGCCTTGCATCTTGCCGACGTCGACCGACACGCCCGAGACCGCGATGCCGTGATCGGCGATGTGCTTCGACTTTTCGACGAAGTGAGCGTTGGCGATCAGCGCCTTGGACGGGATACAGCCCCAGTTGAGGCAGACGCCGCCGAACTCTTCCTCTTCGACGCACAGCGTCTTCACGCCGAGCTGCGCCAAACGAATCGCACACACGTAACCGCCGGGGCCGCCGCCCAAAACAATCGCGTCAAATTCCGTCGAGGCCATTTTGGATGCTGGGGGCATACCCCGAGCCATCGGCGTTCTCAAGCGCACCTTCCCCAGGGCCGGGGAGGTACACGTTATTTGCGCGGCAGGGTCAGGGCGTAGACCAGAAACTGGCGTTTCGGGCCGTTCTGCCAGAGCCAAGGCGGGCTCAGCTGGGCGGCGTCGAAGTTGCGCTTGAGCACCGGGTCGTCGTCCAGGGTCACCTGGATGCCCTCGGGGTGCGAGGAGTGGATGACGTGGCCTTTGGCGACCAGCTCTTGCATCAGCGGCAAGAGGTCGCCGTCGTCGCGCGGGCGGCCGGGCGGAAACACATCGGCCGCGCACAGGTCGGTGATCAAGAGCGCGCGACCTCCGGGCTTGGTCAACGCCGCCAGCGTGCGCAGGTGCGTGAGCGTCAAGAACTCGCGCAACGCGACGAACAGCTGATGTCGATCGCCCAGCAGCTCGAGCAGCGTGAGCTGCAGCTGCGTTAGCAGGCACGTGGAAGCGACGACCTCGAACGGACCTGGCAACGCTGCGGCGATGCGCTTCGCGCCGTTCGCCGGAGCCGCCATCAGCTCCTGCGGCGTGACCTGCATGCGCCCCCAGCGCTCGATGTCCTGGAACATGCCCGACAGGTCGAGCGGCGCGTGCGCCAACAAACGAGCGCGCGGCCCCTCGGGCACCCGTTGACGAGCGCGTGCGACGGCCTCGCTGTCGATGTCGACCAAGTGCACTTCTGCGAACTGCAGCAGCAACTGCTCGAGCTCGAGGTCGTAGGCGTTACCGGCCCCGAGCACGCACAGCCGATCGCCGCCGGCCTGCCCAGCGCCCGCGATGACGCGCGACATGGCCGCGCGGTGGCCACTGAACGTCTCGAAATGCGGTAACCCGCTGGCGTTCGAGGCGCGCTGCTCCTCGAACTGCTGCTGTACACGGCTCATTTAGCGAGGAATGCTGGATCAGCTCCGCCCGCGAAGCTCGTCGCAATTTGCAGAGGTGACAGAGCCGCATTGTAGATGCGGAAATCGTGAAAGGTCCCCGTCATCTCGGGGTCTGCGCTGTACTGGCTGCGCCCCAGCCAGCAGTTTACGTCATTGATGGCCCCTAGGTCGCCGGCGTAGGTCTGCTCGCCCACGGACTTGCCGTCCATGTAGAGGGTGAGCTTGCCGCCCGTGGCGTCAACGACCAGCGCGACATGCGTCAACACCTGCGCCATGGCCACGCTAGCGTCGACGCGCGTCTCAGCGGCAGCAGCGCCGCCCGTCAGCGAATAGACCGCCCGCATCACGCCCGTCGCCCCCGCGTCGGTCGTCGGAGTCAAGAACAGGTAGCTGTTGCCGTTGGCCGGGTTGTCCTCGGGCGTCGCGTTCGTCGAGTCGCCAAAGTCGAAGATACGCTGCCAGGCAGCACCGCCGCCCCACGTCACCCACGCTTCGATCGTAGCGTTGGTCAACGCTGAGAGCACGCCGTTGGGCAGATCGACGTACGAGCCCGCGGCGCCGCCTGCTAGCACCACCGCCCCCTTGCCGCCCACCTGCGACACGCTGGCACCGCCTTTGACGGAGCCATGAGCCGTGCCGACGCGATCAGTCACGACCGTTCCGGTGCCTTCGAAGTCGTAACGATGAACGAGCGCGGTCTTGAGGCCCGTGCAGCTCGCGAGCTGCGCCGTGTCGGCATCCGGAAAGCCGCAGCCGCAGGTGCCAGGCGTGGTCTTGGCGGGATCATTCGGGCAGTCGTCTTTGACGGCCGTACCGCCGCTGCCGCCGCTGCCAGCGGCGCTGCCCGCGCTACCGCCACTGCCGGCCGCTCCTCCGGCTCCTGCGCTGCCGCCGCTACCGGTGCCGGCCGTGGTGGTGCCGCCCATACCGGCCGCGCCCGCGCTGCTCGACTTGCCTCCCGCGGGCAGAGACGAGGTGCCGCCGTTCGGTGCGACCGTGGTGCCCGCCGTCGGCGCCTTGCCGGCTGCATCCGTCGAGCTGCCGGCCGCGTCCGTTGAACCGCCGCTGCCAGCCGTGGGATCTCCCGTGCCGAGCTGCTGAGGCGCTTCTTCGTAGGTGGCACACGCCACCACCAAGACCGCAAAGGCGCAGCTTGCCAGTGCGCGCTTCGTCTTGAAGCCTTTCGCTGACGCTGCGCGTTGCTTGTTCGAATTGGTCACGTGGCGAGTTTTCCCCGTTGAGGCGATGGACACACTTGTCGCCCGACACAGACCAAGTGACGCTCCGGCCCCGCTGCCGATCAGGGAAATTCCGCCGCGAGGCACGGGCTCGCCCGGCTTGCGGACTGACAAATCTGACTCTATTCGGCGCTTTAGCGTCACTAAAACCCGCTTGGTCGACCCCATCAGGCCCACAACACGTACACGCTGACCGAGTCGTGACCGCCTAGGTTCCAGTACGTGTGGTGCGCCATGCCGACGATGGTCGTCTTGCGCCCCGTCGCGCGCTTGAAAGATGCGAAGTCCGGCCGTGCGCTCGAGCTCTCGGCCGACCAACCCGGTGTGCAGTTCTACTCGGGGAATTTCCTCGACGGCAGCAACAAAGGCAAGGGCGGTGTGGCGTACCAGCAGTACGCGGGCCTGTGCCTCGAGTCGCAGAAGTTTCCGAACTCGATCAACGTGCCCGCGTGGAAAGATGAAGTGATCCTCAAGCCTTCTGCCACTTACAAGCACACGATGGTGCACAAGTTTTCGGTTGAATGAGCACCGCGGGCCGGCCCGAGCAGGTTCGCTGCTCGCGCTGGGCCCGCGTCGCTCTTCCCCGAGACGCCAGGGTCAATCAATGAAGAGCAAAATCAGGTTTGGCGTGATCGGAACCGGCGGCATCGCAGCAGATTTCTGCGAGGCCCTCGCTGCTTCTCCACGCTGTGAGGTCGTCAACGTCAGCGGCACTTCGGCTGAAAAGGGCCGCGCGTTTGCGCAGCGTTTTTCGTTGCCGCGCAGCTCGGCCAGCTTGACCGAGCTGCTGGGCGACCGCGACGTCGACGTCGTTTACGTGGCCACGCCGCATCCGCTACACGAGGCTCAAGCCTTGGCCTGCATCGAGATGGGCAAGCACGTGCTGTGCGAAAAACCACTGACGATCGACGCCTCCAGCACCGAGCGCGTGATTCAAGCCGCACGCCAGCGCAAGGTCTTCTTGCTGGAAGGCTACATGTACCGCTGTCACCCGCTACTGGGCGCGCTCATCGAGCGCGTGAAGCGCGGTGACATCGGCGAGCTACGCCACATCAAAGCTGATTTTGGCTTCCGCGTGGAGCGTGACCCGAAGGGGCGCCTGTTCGATCTCAAGCTGGGCGGCGGCGGCATCTTGGACGTGGGCGGCTACTGCATGTCGTTCGCGCGCTTGCTGGCCGGCGTCGTCACGGGTCAGCCTTTCGCCGAGCCTGTCAGCATCGCGGCCGCCGGCTTTCGCGGTCCCACTGGCGCGGACGAGATAGCGACGGCGCTCGTCAGCTTCGCATCAGGCCTCACCGCCGCCCTCACCTGCGCCGTGCACCACCGCGTCGGCACCGAAGCCGTGCTCTACGGTGAGCGCGGCCGAATCGTCCTGCCGGATCCGTGGATCCCGCAGGGCGTACGCCAGTCGCTCGAGACGAGCTTCACCGTCAAGCGCGAAGGCCATGCCGACGAGACGGTATCGATTCGCACCGACCGCCCCACCTACGCCGTTCAAGCCGAGCTCGTCGCCGACGCGCTGCAAAACCTAGAAGCCCCTTGGCCCGCGATGAGCTGGGCCGACAGCATTGGCAACATGCGCGCCCTCGACGCCTGGCGCGCCGGCGTTTAGAAGCGCAGGGAAGGAATGCAACGCGAAGGCGCGAAGGCGCGAAGGCGTGCGGAGCAACGAGAACGTATTTTGCTTTTGTCTGAACAAACGCGGCGCAAACGCCGCGAGTCGACGAACTGAACCGATTGATCCTCGCATGGCGGGAAGCGCGCAGGCCCCCAAAACCTCGCTTCGCGCCTTCGCCTGACCATTGGTCTGATCTCACGGCTGCCCGCCCGCTAAGCCTGGTTTCTGGCGAGGCTTTCGCGAGGACCAAGCGACGGCTGCCGTCGCCTCTCCTTGAGCGTACGTGGGTACGTGAGCACCGGACCGGAGCGAAAACGAGCCGGAGTGGACGG
>DATAKF010000347.1:0-4497 GCA_036261775.1 Polyangiaceae bacterium
GCCGGACGTCATCGGCGAAGAGCACTACAACGTGGCTCGCCAGGTCCAGCAGACGCTGCAGAAGTACAAGGATCTGCAGGACATCATCGCCATCTTGGGCATGGACGAGCTCTCCGAAGACGACCGCGCGGTCGTGGCGCGCGCCCGCAAGATCGAGCGCTTCCTGTCGCAGCCGTTCTTCGTGGCCCAGCAGTTCACCGGCCGCTCCGGCAAGTACGTCCCCCTCAAGGAGACTGTCGCGGGCTTCAAGGAGATCTTGTCCGGTGCGCTGGACGACCTGCCCGAGCAGGCCTTCTACATGGTCGGCAACATCGAGGAAGCCAAGGCGGCCGCCGCCAAGCTGAAGTCGGAAGCCGCGTAAGATGGCCGATACCATCGCGCTAGAAATCGTCACGCCCGATGGGCTGAAGCTGAAAGAAGCCGTGAACGAGCTGACGGCGCCGAGCGTCCAAGGCGAGTTCGGCGTCTTGCCGCAGCACCGCCCCATGCTGGCGGCGCTCGCGACGGGCATCGTCACGTACGTGCAAGACGGCAAGACACAGTCCGTGGCCGTGGGCCCGGGCTTCGTCGAGGTCACGGGCGACAAAGCCCTGCTCCTCACCGATCGCTTCATCACGAAGGACGCGATCGACGCCGTGCGCACGCGCCTGGAGCTGAAAGAAGTGGACGACGCCCTCGACCACTTCAAGGGCGATCCGAACAGCGCTGAGTACGCGGAGCTGGTGGAGCGTGAGCTTTGGGCAGCCGCCCAGCTCGAGCTGCACGGCGATCCGCCGCCCCCGCGCATCAGCAACGTCAGCTCGGTCGGTACGCACGAGGACTACGCCAAGACGGCGCAGGCCGAGGGCGACACCGAAGGCGAAGCCGCCCCGCACGCCGAAGACGCTCCCAAGCACTGATTGGGTAGGCCGTGTTCCTGTTCGGGCTGCCCAGCTGGGCAGCCCATAACCAGGCCTCCATCCCCAGCAACCGCACGGTAAAGAGCGAGAGCGAGATAACAGGGAGGCGGGGAGGTCCGCGAGACCAGATTTTCGGGTTTAGCGCTGCCGCCCGCTACCTGAAAACCCACGCCACCTTGCCGCGGCCTGAACTGCTCCTGCTCGCCCTCGAGGGAAATATTTTTTGATTCGGTCCTCCGAATCAAAAAATGCGTTCTCGCCCTCGCGGACCTCCCCGCCTCCTGTGAATCTCGATCGCACAAGGTGGGGTAGGATGCTGCTAGTTCATGCCCAACGCTGACAGTCCGAAGGTTCTGCTCGAGCGCTATGGGCTGAAGCCCAAGTACAGCTTCGGTCAGAATTTTCTGGCAGACGAGCGCTTCACGGCGCGCATTGCCGAGGCGTGCGCGGCGAGCGGCGGCAGCGTGGTCGAGCTTGGGGCTGGCTTGGGAGCGCTCACCCGTCCGCTCCTGGCGAGCGGGGTGAGCTGGGTGCTTGCGGTCGAGCGTGATCGCGACCTGGTGCCGGCGCTCACGCAAGAGCTCGCCGCCGAGATCGAGGCGGGGCGCTTGCAGATTCTGGAAGAGGACGCCAAAGCCGTGGACTTTGCCGCGGCGTTCGCTGGCAAGCCCAAGCCGCACGTCGTGGCGGGCAACCTGCCGTACCAGATCACGGGACCGCTCTTGGAGAAGGCCGTGCACGCCGCGCCCAGCATCGACCGCGCGGTGTTCATGGTGCAGCTCGAGGTGGCCGATCGCTTGGTGGCGGCGCCCGACAGCGAAAACTACGGCGCGCTCAGCGTGTTCGCGCAGCGCGCGTTCAAGGTGACGCGCGCGTTCAAGGTGGCGCGCGGCGCTTTCTTTCCGCAGCCCAACGTCGACTCGGCCGTCGTGACGCTCACACCGCTTGGCGCGGGCCCGGAGACGGACGAGTTTCGCGCGGTGGTGCGCGCGGCCTTTGGTCAGCGTCGCAAGAAGCTGAAAAACGTGTGGGCCAGTATCTTCGGCGAGCGCGGCCTCGATTTGAGCGCTGCGGCCGAGCGCGCCGGCATCGACCTGTCAGCGCGCGGCGAGACGCTGGGCGTCGCTGATTTCGAGCGCATGGCGCAGGAGCTGCGCGCGTGAAACGTCGCTCGGTCGCCCTTCTGTCGCTCGCGCTCTGCGCGCTCGCTTGTCAGGGCGGCAAGAGCGACAACGTCGAAGCCGAGTTCGGCGTCTTCTTCGGCGGCCAGGTGCAGGAGCTGAAGGAGCTGCCCAAAGAAATGGATCCCGGGCGGCAGCAGCACGGCTTTCGCCTCACGTTTCGCTCGCCGCCCGCGAAAGACGTCGCGATTTCGTGGGAGCTATCGCTGCCCGCTACCGGCGCGGGCGACAAGAGCGGCCCCCGCGCCGCGCTCATCGGTCGCGCCACCGCCAAAGCCGGTCAGCGCGTCCTCGACATCCCGCTAGCCTTCCGCCCCAGCGATCCCCTCGGCTCCTGGCACGCCAAGCTCACCGCGGATGGTCAAGTCGTCGTCGATCGCGACTTCCAGGTCATCGCCGCAACGCCGCAAAGATCCGCCCCCAAATCCCTAGCCCCTCGCTCGACTACCCCCTAACCCCGGTCTTCCTCGAGGGGGCGGCACGCGCCGCCCCCCTCGGCCGAAGTGAATTCGGCCGAGCCTCCCCCCACGCGGCGCCGCTTGACGTCGGTAGGGCGTGACGTTCGTTACCCCAGCAATGCGTGGGACGCTCTAACCCCTCAAGCCGGGCGAGAGCCGTTCCAGTCGAATACCAAGCCTCGAAAGCGAGCGCTCACCGCGCTCATTGGCGAGCTTCTGGCGAATCGCGAAAGCGTCGCGCACGGCCTGCGCTTTGGCCGATTCGTCCGCCGTATTTCCCAGCGACGGCTTCAGCAGCACCCATTTCCAGGTTTGGCCGCGCCGCTTGCGCTCAGCCAGCGAGCGCGAAAGGGCAGGGCGGGCGGTCTCGTCGGGCGAGTCCGACCACATGTAAATCAACGTGGGGCGCGGGCGTTGCTGCCGTAGCCGCTCCATCAACCGAATCAGCTCGACGTCGACGCGCAGCCTCTCGGGGTCGACGCGGCCCGGTGAGCTGACGCCGAACGCAGCCAGGTAGCGGCGCAGCGTGCGCTCGCGCGGCGTGGCGGCCTGCGTGATTACGTCCGGGAAGGGCGCGCGTTGCCGGAGCTTTTCGGCGCGCCGCGCGATGCGATCGATCTCGGAGGCGTGCACGTGCGCCGACAGCGCCGGATCGAGTGGCCGCATGTGCTCGATGACGCGCAGCGACAGCTCGGCTTCGTCCAGCCCGCTGCGGTCGGCGTCCATGCAGCCGGTGACCTGCACCAGCTTCTCGATCAGGCGCGCGGTGTGTGCGACGCCGCGCTCCGGCTTCTCGAAGCACAGCGTGCGCGTACCGACGATGGCCAGCCCGACGCGGTCGCCAGCGCGGCCATGACGAATGGCCACCGACGCCACCTCGTCGATCGCGCGATCCAGCGCGGATTCACCGGGCGGACCGGCCCAATGATCGACCGCTGCGTCCAGCACCAGCCAGACCACGTCGCGCTCGTCCTTTTCGTACTCGCGCACGAGCAAGACGCCGCGCCGCGCCGACGCCTTCCAAGCGATGCGCCTGAAAGGATCGCCGCTTTGGTGCTCGCGTAGCTCGCGCAGCTCCCCTCCTTCGCCTCGTAGGCGCCCGGGGCGACCTTCGTCGGCTTGCTGGCGGCTACGACCGCCACGCCCCGAGCGGACCAGCACCGCGTAGGGCGCGGGCATCACCTCGATGCCGAACGGGTTGGCGAAGGTGAGCGGAACCTCGAACAGGTTGGGCCCCGACTCGACCTCTAGCGACAAGCCGTGAATGCCGTGGCGCCCGACACGTAGCCCGCGCACGACCAGGGTGACGCACAGCCGGGTGTTGGGCGGCACCTCGTCACTCTCTGGGCTTACTTGCACGGTTAGCTCCGGCGCGGCGACCGCCCGCAGCCCCCGAAAGCGCACCGAGGAGCTGTAGCGGTTGCGCAGCTCGGCCTGGAGCACGAGCTCGGTACCGCGGGCGACCGTCAGCTTGCGCGCATCACCACGCCACAGCATTTCCAGACCAGCGGCGCGGACCCGACTCACCCCAAGGCGTGTCAGGCCGCGCGCAACCGCTAGCCCGAGCACCAACGCGCCACCCCAGGCCACGACTGGCCCGGACTGCAGCAGGAGCCCTCCCAACACGACCGCCATCCCGGACCAAGCCAGGTCGGAGCTTTCGCGCGTAGGGTGGATTTGCACGGCCAGACGATAATCCGAGTGCGCGGGACCCGGAAGGCCGAAGCGCTCGCGCCGCCCGAAAGTCGCGCGCACCACGCGGGGGAGGCTAGTGCAGCCCAAGTGAGTAGCAGCAACTTTGGGAAGCGGCGCTGCACCAGGCGGACGCGAAGTGGACGCGGGGTCTTGGGCCAAGCCCCAGCGAGAAAGACACTGGGGCGGCGCATGCCGCGCAGCGGACAATCGCGTAGCGATTGTTGACCGCAGGTCACATGCGCTGCACTAGGCTCGGTGCCTTGC
>DATAKF010000349.1:0-3409 GCA_036261775.1 Polyangiaceae bacterium
CGCGAACTTGCTCGCTCCGCACCGTCGTCGGGGTTCGCATCACCCCCGTAGATTAGCATCAAGCGAGACGCGCGTTGGCTGTCCCTCGGGCGCGGCGGCGGTTTTTTGCCTCCCGATGGGGGACTGACATGCAGTAGCAGACGTTTGTAGGGGAATTTCCCCGGTGTTCAGGGCTCCGATTGGCAGTTAAGCTGCACCAAGATGTTCGTTATCGAGCTCATCTATAAGGTCGATCTGGAGGAAATTGACGCAAATATGCGGGCCCACATGGCCTTTCTGAAGCGCCACTACGCGGCTGGTCATTTCTTGCTCTCGGGCCGCAAGATCCCGCGTGAAGGCGGCATCATCCTGGCCGTGGGGCAGAGTCGCGAGCAGATCGAAGCCATCGTCAAAGAAGATCCGTTCGTGTCGCGAGGGCTCGCCGACTACCGAGTGATCGAGTTCCGGGAGAGCCAGCGCGCCGAGAGCATCGACGCTTTGCTGGGCCCGCGTTGACTCCGAACAACCAGGGCGCTTATCCCGGAAGCGCCAGGATTCTGACGCGCCAAATGACGCATAAATCACGGGAGATCCTTAATCCATGTGCTTATCCGGCCGCTCCAGCTCGCAGGTAATGCACTCCGCTGGTGAGCCCCACCCGACCCCCTCCGATGCGCGCAAGACTCGCGTCGGCTTGTCCAGTCGTCCAGCCAGAATCCTCGTGGTCGAGGACGAGCGCATCGTAGCGCTCGACCTGAGCGCGACACTCGAGGAGCTGGGGTATCGGGTGGTGGGTGTCGCGACCACGGGTGCCGAAGCGCATCAGCTGGCTAGCCAGGAGCGCCCGGAGCTCGTGCTGATGGACGTGCGCCTGCAGGGCGACGTGGACGGCATTCAGACCGCGGCGTCCCTCAAGTCGGAGTGGCACGTGCCCATCGTGTTTTTGACCGCGAACGCCAACGGCGAAACGCTGAGGCGCGCGCTCGAAACCTGCCCTGGTGGTTTTCTTGCCAAACCGTACGACCAGCAATCGCTGCTGAGCTGCATCGAGGTGGCGCTGCGCCGCCACGACATCGAGACTCGGTTGCGCGCAGCGAACTCGGAGCTGCAGCACGCCTCGAGCTTCGACGAGCTGACGGGCTTGTATCAGCGCCGCCACCTGGAACGTGCGCTCGCGCGCGAGATGGAGTTCGCCGAGCGCGACCAGCACTCGGTGGGGGTGATCTTGCTTTGCGCGGACCAGCTGCAAAGCGTGGCCGAAAAGTTCGGGCAGCGCGCGCGCGACGCCGTAATGCGTCAAACTGCGGCGCGCTTGCGCGAGCGGCTGCGCGCTTACGACATTGCCTGTCGCTATGACGCTGACGCGCTGCTCGTGGTAGTGCCGGGCGAGTCTTTGCACGGCGCTGCGCGCGTGGCCGAGTCACTGCGGGACTGTATTGCTTTGGCTTCCTTCGACGACGGGCGCGGCTCGCTCGGGCAAGTCACGGCGTCGCTTGGCGTCGCTTCCTTTCCGGAGCAAGCCGACAACGTCGCCGAACTGCTGGAAATCGTCGAGTCTGAGCTGGCTCGCGCCAAGTCCAAGGGCCAAAACTGCGTGGCCGTGCGAGGCGAGTAGCGTCCGCCTTGGGCGCGCGTCGTTGCCAATGAGCTGGGCCGAGCTCGACCCTAGGCCGCGGGGCGCGCGCGACGTGGCGTACGCGCTGGCTGCGGCTGCCGCGTACCTCGCCGCCGCCAAGTTCGGACTGTCGCTGGCGTTTGCGACCAAGCAGGTCAGCGCTGTGTGGCCCCCTACCGGGGTCGCGTTCGTGGCGCTGCTGTTGGGCGGGGTTCGGGTTTGGCCTGGGATCTTCGTGGGGGCCTTCTTGGCCAACGCCAGCGCGGGTGAAAGCTTGCTGACGGCTGGGGGAATCGCGCTCGGCAACACGCTGTGCGGCGTGCTGGGCGTGCTGCTAACGCGACGCTTTGCCGGGCTCGAGCGGCGCTTGGAGCGGCCGGGGCACGTTCTGGGGTTGGTACTCTTGGGCGCTGGTCTGGCCAGCATCGTGAGCGCGAGCGGTGGTGTAGCCAACTTGGCCCTCGCCGGTATCGTGCCTTGGACCTCGTATAGCTCGGTATGGTGGGTGTGGTGGCTCGGAGATGCGCTGGGTGTGCTGCTGTTTGCGCCCTGCTTACTGGCCTGGCTGCCCGAGGCACCGCGACACTGGACCCCAGCTCGTTGGGCCGAGCTAGGCCTGCTCCTGCTAATCCTGGCGCTGCTCTGTCACGCGACGTTCTTGGCGCCAGTGGACGACGCGATCGAGGTATCGGGGCTCAAGTACCTGGTATTCCCGTTCTTGATCTGGGCGGCGGTGCGATTTGGCCAGCGTGAGGCAACGTCCGCCGGGGTCGTGATCTCCGGCTTCGCAATTTGGGGTGCGGTGCACGATCGGGGACCTTTCGGAGCGGGTCAGGTCGACGAGCGGTTGATCTTGCTCGGCGTGTTCATGGCGGTAGTGACGACGACGGCGCTGACGCTGAGCACTGTCGTTGCTGAGCGCCAGCGCGCCGAGAAGGCCCTGACCGTCGCAAACGACTTGCTGGAGCGGCGCGTCCAAGACCGCACCCGGGAGCTTGGCTTGGAGCAAGCGCGGCTGGCGGAAGCGCAGCGCATCGCGCGGCTGGGTAGCTGGCAATGGGACGTGGGCGCCAACCTGGTCACCTGGTCGGACGAGCTGTATCGCATCTTTGGCCGCGAGAAAGCAGAATTTGGCGCTTCCTATGAAGCGTACCTCGATTGCATTCACCCGGAGGATCGTGCTCGGGTCGATCAAGCGACTCGGCGTTCTCTTGCTGAGCGCGAGGGCTTTCAACTCCTGCATCGCATCGTTGCGAACGGCGCGACGCGCCATGTAGAGAGTCGCGGCACCGTGCAGCTGGGGCCCACGGGCCGCGTGCTGAGCATGGTCGGGACCGCGCAGGACGTGACCGAGCGCGAGGAACAGCAGGCGCGGCTTCGCGAGAGCGACGCGTTCTTCGAGCTGTCGCTCGACATGCTGAGCACAGCCGATCTGCATGGCTGCTTCCGAAGGGTCAACCCCGCCTTCAATCTGCTTGGCTATTCACAAGACGAGCTGTTGAACACGCCGTTCCTCGAATTCGTGCATCCCGACGACGTGGCGCGCACCTTGGAAGAGGTCAAGAAGCTCTCGCACGGCATCAAGACCCTGAATTTCGAGAACAGGTACCGCTGCAAGGACGGTTCGTATCGGTGGATTTCCTGGGTATCATCGCCCCATCCGGACGGCATCTTGTACGGCACTGGGCGCGACGTCACAGCGCAGAAAGCAGCGGAAGAAGAGCGCGAGCACCTGAACGAGCGGCTGCGCTCGCTGAACCACGATCTGACGCGCACGCTGAAGGAGCGCGAAGTCCTGCTGCAAGAGGTTCATCA
>DATAKF010000352.1:0-11408 GCA_036261775.1 Polyangiaceae bacterium
AGGGTTGAGGGACTGTCCGTGAACGAAAACCGCAAGCTGGACGGCTACGAGGAAGAAACTGACGATAGAACTGCGATCGTCAGCCTCAAGGAGCTGAAGGCACCCCGCAGGCAATCGAAGGACCGCCATTTGTTGGTCCGCGTGCGCGGCGCCGAGCTCGGGCGCGTCACGCTGCTGTCGCCGGAGCGCGTGCGCGTCGGCCGCAGCCAAGACTCGGAGCTGTGGCTTTCGGACGACGGCGTCAGCCGCCGCCACGCCAGCTTGCACCGTCAAGGCAGCTCGTACGTCGTGAAGGACGAAGGCAGCGCGAATGGTACGTTCGTCGGCGGCGTCAAGATCGACCAGCATGAGCTGCGCGACGGCGACGTGATTCAGTTCGGCCCCACGGCTGTGTTTCGCTACACGCTCAGCGACGAGAGCCAAGAAGCCCTGCTTCGCCAGCTGTACGACGCTAGCGTCACCGACGCGCTCACGGGCGCGCACAACCGCGAGCACTTCGACACGCAGCTACGCGCGGAGCTCTCGTACGCGCGCCGCCACAACACCGACGTGTCACTCGTCATCTTCGACGCCGACCATTTCAAGAAGGTCAACGACACGTATGGCCACCAAGTCGGCGACACGGTGCTGATGCAGATCGCCAACGTGGTCCGCGGCACCGTGCGCAGCGAAGACGTGTTCGCCCGCTACGGCGGCGAAGAATTCGCGCTCGTGCTGCGCGGCATCGACATCGAGGGCTGCGGCGCCGTGGCCGATCGGCTGCGCGAGCGCATCGCCGCGCTCCAAATCCAGACCGATCGCGGCACCTTGAGGGTGACGGTCAGCGCTGGCTGCGCCTCGCTGACTACGACCGCAGAAAAGACGCCCGAAGGCCTGATCTCGGCCGCGGATCGGCGGCTGTACGGCGCCAAGCACGCCGGCCGCAATCGCGTCGTGACCAAGGACTAGGGACTAGCCCCTCGAGCTCGAGCCCTCGAGGCGGCCTCGCGCCGCGCTCCTGCCTTGACGCCCAGGGCAGCTAGGGAGAAGAGGCGCTGTGGAAGAGCCGCTCGTGCCGCCCGGCAATGCGCTCCGTCTGCGCGCGCTCCTCTACGCCGTCCCGGCGCTGCTAGCGCTCATCGTCTTGATGGCCTGCGACGCGCACTTCGCGCTCGCCGTGCCGCTCGGGCTGTTGGCCTTGGGCGTGGTGGGCTTCGGGGTACTGGATTTTGCCGGCTGCTTCGACGACGCGAGCGAACCTAGCGCCCCAACAGCCGAGCTTACGCTCGGCGTGCTCGCCCCGCGGCTGCTGCTGCTCGCGGTGTGCTGGCTGGCGTGGGTGTTGTCGCTGCGCCTGGCGGTGGCAGGCGTTGCTCCGACGCTGCGCTGGTTGCCGCCGGCCCTGGTGACGCTCACGTCCGTTGGCGGAGTCGTCGCGTTCGGGCGGCTGTTTGCGGGCTTTGGCCCTGCCTCTGGACTGCCCGCGCCCAAGCTGCACGAGCGCCCCGGCCTCTGGCTCACGCTGCTCGGCGTTGGGCTGTACGTGCCGCTCTTGGGCGTGTACTCGCTGCTGGATCCGTGGGAGCCGCACTACGGCGAGGTGGCGCGTGAAATGCTCGCGCGCAACGACTGGATCTCGCTGTGGTGGGCTCAGGAGGGCTGGTTCTGGTCCAAGCCTGTGCTCGATTTTTGGCTGCAGGGGCTGTGCTTCGCGCTGCTCGGCGTGAAGTTTCGGCCCGATGAGATGCTGAGCGCCGCCGGTCACGGCAGCTTGCCGCAACCGGAATGGGCCGCGCGTTTGCCCGTCGTGCTGCTGACGCTGATCGCGGTGTACGCGCTGTACCGCTTCGTGGCGGCAGCCGCCGGAAAGCGCGCCGGCTTTCTTGCCGGCTTGGTGCTGCTGTGTGCGCCGTATTGGTCGCTGCTGGCGCACCAGAGCATGACCGACATGCCCTACGTGGCGCCACTGACAGCAGCGCTGGCGCTGTTCGGCTTGGGTTTGCTGACCGATGCCGAACAGCGCGCGCCTTCCGTCGCGTTGACGGCTTGGGGCCGCACGCTGCGGCTGTCGGCCGCGCACGGGCTGCTGGGCTTGGTGGTGGTGGGCGTGGTGCCGCAGCTGACGTACTTGGTGTCGCGCCAAATCACGCTCCAGCTCGCGGCACCGCCGTACGGTTTTCGCTGGCACTGGGACGAGTTCTTTTCCGGGTCGGGGCTGGGCAACTGCGGCTTGCCGGGCAACGAGGCCTGCCGGATGGCGGCGCCCAGCAACGCGCTATTTCAACCGATCTTGGGCGCGCTGATTTTTGGCGCGGCGCTCGGCTATTTCGTGTGGCTCAACCGCGGAGAACGACGCACCAAGCGCCTGTACTACTTGGCGGCCTGGTTCGCGACCGCGCTGGCGGCGCTGGCGAAAGGCGCGCCCGGCCTGGTGTTGCCGCTCGCGATAGCCGGCGCGGTGCTGGTAGCTCGGCGCGATTGGCTCGAGCTCACGCGCGTCGAGCTGGCAAGCCTTGCGCTCTTGATCGCCGCCGTGTGCCTGCCCTGGTACGTGCAGGCGTACATGCGTCACGGTGACCAGTTCACCGATCGGCTCTTGATTCACGACATGTACAAGCGGGCGTTCGTGCACGTGCACGACACCAACGCCGGCTCGGACATCTCGCTCCGCTACTACATTTGGCAGCTGGGCTACGGGCTCTTTCCCTGGACGGGTTTGGCCCCGCTGGGCATTGGCGTGGCGCTCGCGCGTGGCGCCGACCAAGACCCACGCTGGCGCGATCTGGCGCTGGTGATCGTGCTGTGGCTGGCGGTGGCGTTCGGCCTGTTCACGATTTCACTGACCAAGTTCCATCATTACGCGCTGCCCTGCGCGCCGCCGCTGGCCGTCGGCGTGGCGCTTTTGCTCGACCGCGCCATGGGTGTCCGCCAGCTACCGACTGGCTGGCGCCTGGCCCGCTACCTGCTGGGTTTGGCGGTCGCGGCGCGCCTGCTGATCTACGGCGGAATGCGCCTGAAAGACGGCAGTTTGTTCGGGCGAGTCAGCGAGGGCCACCCCGCGCCGGCGGGTGTGGCTTGGCTCGGCGGGGTCGCGCTCGCCGTGGGCCTTTTGCTCGCTGTTTTTGCCGAGCTGCGCTGGGGGCGCCGCGAGGCAAGCGTCCGAGACGACGACCACGCCTCTTGGGCGACATGGGCGCTCTTGGCAGCGCCGCTCACGCTGCTGGTGGCGCGAGACTTGTCGACGTCTCTGGGTGGCGGGGACGTGCGCGGCTCGGCGCGGCTGCTGCACCTCGTCACCTACAACTACAAGCGCCTGTGGCCCGACTCGCTGAGCTTCGATGCCATACAGTGGGGCTTCGGTGTCGCGGCAACGAGCTGCCTAGTGCTCTGGCTCGTGCCTCGGTTTCGGTTCACTGGCAGCGCGCTGCTATCGACCGTCGGGGTGTGGTTTTGCGCCTTCACGCTCTGGATCTACCTGCCGGCGTTGGCGCCGCACTTTGGTCAGCGCGAGCTGCTGCTCACCTACTATCAGAAGCGCCAAGGTCCCCAGGAGCCGGTCGTGGCCTATCAGATGAACTGGAAGGGCGAAAACTTCTACACCGGCAACCGCGTGCCGGCGTTCGTCTCGACCGGAACCAAGTTCAAGAAGTGGCTGAAAGCGCAGCGCAAAGCCGGCACCAAGACCATCTTTTTCTTGAGCGAGCACGGGCGCATCGGCACGCTCAAGAGCGAGCTGGGCGCTGGCTTTCGTACGCGCGTGCTGACCGACAAGCAGCTGAACAACAAGTTCGCGCTGGTTCGCGCAGAGCTAGTCGCCGAGCCACCGAATACGAGCGACAACGCCGCCGAATAGCTGGAAGCGGCGACGGTTGACGCTGTCGTCCCCTGCGCGTCGGGGGCCCTCGTTGTATTTCCGAAACTACAGGGAGGCGGGGAGCCGGGGAGGTCCGCGAGCCGAGAATTTTTGGGTTCGCGCTACGGCCCGTGAACTGAAAACCTCTCGATCTCGCTCCCGAGGAAATAGTTTTTGTTTTGGTCCTCCAAAACAAAAATTGCGTCTTCCCCTCGCGGACCTCCCCGCCTCCCCGCCTCCCTGTGAATCTCGAAGGTTCTCGACACGAGCTATCAGGACAGCAGCGGCCCGGGGCGCGCCGTTCAGCGAGACCGAATGCCGCCACGCGAGCTTCTGCGATTTGAGCTGCGCTTTGGCAGCCCCCTAGACGAGAGCGCCGTTCAGCTCAGGTTGGCCGCGCCCTCGTAGTCGACCATGCGCACGCCGCGGCGCGCTTTGTCGGCTTCGGTGGCGGCGCGCACGGCTTCGTACAGTTTGACCACGTCGGTCTTGATGGCCAAGACGTGCAGCTCTGGCGTGGTCTTGTCGAAAGTCTTGAGCAGCAGGTTGCCGGTGCCCATCAAGCGCTGGCCAAACGGGCGCTCGACCGTGTAGTCGGCCACCCGGTACAGATCGATCTGCTCGAGCTTCTTCGACAGCACGCCGGTCTCGACCACGATGCGCCGGTTGGTGATGCGGTACGTCTTGCCCAAGGTCTGAAACCAACGCACGAGCAGCCACAAGCCCAGCGTCAGGATCGCCGCGAGCAGGGTCGAAACGCTGGGGACCAGGGCGGCGCGGCCCTCGAACAGCACTTCTTCACCGTCGTGGGATGCGAGCGTGACGCTTGCCATGAGTGGATCGAGTAGCACGACTTGAGCGAGGTTGGTGGAGCGGCTACGATCTTTGCCTATGCCCAGCCGGCCCGAAGTGCGCATCGCCCTGTTCGGCATGAAGGGCGCTGGCAAGACCACCCTGCTAGCCAGCTATTTCGGCAACCAGCAGCGCAACGCCTTCGAGGAACGCCACGGCTATCGCTTGGAAGCCGCCGACGCCGCGCAAGGCAGCGTGCTGCTCTCGCGCTACTACCGCCTCGAAGGCGGCGATTTTCCGATCGGCACCGACGGCTTCGACACGCTGCGCTTCGGCCTGAAGGTGCACGACTTGCCGACGCCCAGCCTCGACGTCGTTTGGTACGATTACCCGGGCGGCTGGTGGGAAACGGCGCCCAGCGACGAGGCCGAGCGCGCCGCCCGCCGCAAAGCGCTCGAGCTGCTGCTCGACAGCCACGCCGCCATCCTGCTCATCGACTCCGAGCGTTACGCCAAAGAAGGACTCACCTACGCGCGCAGCCTGCTCGATCAATTCCGCGCCGAAATTCGCCGCATCGTGAACGAGCTGTCGGCGCTGGGTAAAGCGCCGGATTTTCCCGAGCAGTGGCTGATCGCGTTCTCCAAGGCGGACCTGCTACCTGAGCGCACGACCGCGCTCACGCTGGCGCAAGAGCTGCGCGAGGGCGCGGCCGACCAGCTGTCGGGTATTCAAAAGGCGGTTGGCGGACACGTCAGCTTTGGACAAGAGTTTCTGCTGCTGAGCGCTGTGCGGGGCGACGGCAGCCGTGTGCTCGACGCGCACCAGAGCCTGGGCCTGACCACGATTGCGCCCTTGGTGCTGCTGGGCGCGCTGTCGCGCGTAGCCGAGAAGACCGGACGGGGCCGCGTGTGGGGCACCTTGGCCACCGCGCTCGACGTCATGCGCGGCCTCACCGAGGTCGTGGACAAGCTCGACGACGTTTTACCCGTGAAGTACCGAGTGCTCACGGTGTTGATCAAGGCCCTACGCACGAAAGAAGGCCTCACGGTGAGCGCCGAGAAGCTGCGCGAGCGTCAAAAGGCGGCTGCCCACCGCGGCAAAGCGCTGGACGCTGCGGCCTACGCTTTGCGAGCCGAGCTGGCCAGCCCGGACACCGAGCGCGCCTACTTCAAGACCAGGCTGACCGATGTCTGAGTCGCTCAGCCTGCGCCTGAGTGACGTGCTGTATCGCACGCGCGGCCACGACTGGGACTACGCCTTCCTGCTCCAGCCCGAGCCGCTGCTGGGTGAAGGCTGGTACGCCCTGCACCGTCGCATCTTTGCCAACGTGGAGCCAAGCGAGACGCCCGTGCTGTTGCGGGGCCAGCTGGCGATCGGCACGGGCCAGCCCTTCTTCGCGACGGCGTTCACCGACGCCACGCGCCGCGACCACCAGGCTCGCGCGGTGGCGCACTACGTGGCCTGGTTCGGCAAGGCTGCCGAGGCGGCGCCCGGCTTGAGCTTTGGCCCAGGCCTCGTCGCGGTGCTCGGCGAAGCGCTGGACAGCGTGTTCGGGCTCGAGCCGGAAGCCGTCAAACGCGGGGAAACCAAGCCCTTGGACGCCCTTCTGCGCGCTCGCTTCCAGGCTGCCTTGCCCATGCGCCAGGTCGTCGACGTCGAGACCGAGCCGTCGCGCGCGCTGCGCTGGCTCGGCAGCGTCGCGCCCTGACGAGCGCACGAGCGGACGAGACACAACGTCAGTCGTCGTTCTTCAAGATAGCTTCGAAGTCGCGATCCATGACCGTCTTGCGGCCGGCGGTGCCGGCGTGGCGAATCGCCTGGTCGCACAGTTTGCGCAGGTGCGCGGACAACACGTCGATGGCTCCGTCCGAGGTGCTCATGCCCGAGCGCGCCTTGACGTAGGCCTTCAGCTTCGAAACCACCACCAGCACTTCTTTGGGCAGCCCGTCGTCGGACAGGCCCACGATGCGTCGCGTCTTGTCAGCTTCTTCCGACATTTCGGCGGCCTTCTCTTCTTCTGCAAGCTCAGCCAGGTACTCTTCGCGCGTCGGCGCACGGGTCTTTTCGGCCCAGGCGTCGCGGTGACGCATCATCGGTACGTGTGCGTCCCAGCACGACACCGAGCAAAAGAAAAGGCCGGTGCGCTTGCGATTGCAGGTCGAAACGCTGCAACGATAGTACTCAGCCGAGAACGCAATCGGTCGCTTGCACTCGCTGCACAGCTTGAATTGCTGGGGCCCGTCTTGGCTGCTCACGGAAGAAGCCGAGCTTGCCCCAAAGCCGCCCGAACGGAAAGCGTCGCGGGCGACGCTCCCCGCCCCTCTTGCGACTGGCGTATTTCCCCCGCACAATTGCCGGTGCGGGACCCTGGGCTCCAATGAAGAAAACCGTCGCGTTCGGAGAAGTCTTGCTCAGGCTCAGCCCACCGGGGAGCGAGCGCTTCATGCAGTCCCCGGTGCTGGGGGCCACCTTCGGCGGCGGGGAAGCCAACGTCGCGCTCAGCTTGGCGGGCTTGGGTCTGGAGAGCTCGTTCGTGACGCGGCTACCCGCGCACGCCATCGGCGACGCGGCGCTGCGCACTTTGCGCTCCGAAGGCGTGCAGACGCAGCACATCGTGCGCGGCGGCGATCGCGTCGGCATTTACTACGCCGAGGGCGGCGTGCACCCGCGCGCTTCCACGGTCGTGTACGACCGCGCCCATTCGTCCATTACCGATCTCGATCCGTCAGCGATCGATTGGGATCGCGTGTTCGTCGGCGCGCACTGGTTTCACGTCAGCGGCATCACGCCCGCGTTGGGTCCCAAGCCACAAGCCTGCACCTACGTCGCGCTGGAGGCCGCCAAGCGCGCAGGCGTGACGGTAAGCTTCGGCGTGCACTACCGCGCCAAGCTGTGGTCGCCCGAGAACGCGCAGCGCGTGCTGCGACCGCTGCTCAGCTACGTCGACATCGTGTTCGCAAACGAAGACGACATTCGCTACGGACTGGGCGTCGTGCGCAGCCGCACCGAGCGCACCGGCGAGACCGGCAGCACCGAGAGCTACCGCCAGCTCGCCGAGCGCGTGGCGGGCGAGTTCGGCATTCAAATGGTCGCCATGACGCTGCGGGAGCGCGCCACCGGCACCGACAACACCTGGAGCGGGCTGCTCTACGAGCAAGGCAGCAACACGCTGTTCGAGTCGGCGCACTACCCGGTAGCGGTGGTCGAGCCCATCGGCGCCAGCGACGCCTTCACGGCGGGGCTCATCTACGCCGTGCTGGCGGGTCGCTCCGCCGAACGCGCCCTCGCCTTCGCAGTGGCTGCCGGCGCGCTCAAGCACACCATCCCGGGCGACTACAACCGCGTCTCGGCGGCCGAGGTAGACCGGCTGGCCACCGGCGAAGCCAGCCTTCAGCGCTAAAGCAAGCTACGGACTCGCCGCCAGATAGTGCGCTTCCAGCGCGTCGAGCAGGCCTTCGACGGTGTAAACCGAAGCCTGCACGGTGGCATTCAAGCCGACGGATTCGAGCGTCTTGGTCGTGACCGGACCAATGCTGCACAGCGCAATGCGCGACAACAGCGCCTGCCCGTTCGGGCCCAGCGCCTCGAGCGTCGACGTGACGGTGGAGCTCGACGTGAACAAGATCGCGTCAGCCGTACCGGCTTCGATGCGTGACTTCAGCTCGGCGCCCGAGCTTTGGAGCGGCTTGTTCTCGTAAGCGACGACGACGTCGACCTCGGTGCCTCGAGCGCGCAGCGCGTCCGGCAGGGCGTCGCGAGCCGCCAGGGCTCGCAGCAGCAGCACGCGGCTCGGCACGCCTCGCTCGAGCACCGCGCCAGCCAAGCCTTCACCTACGAACTCTTTGGCCACCGCGTCGGCCTTGATACCCAAGCGCAAGAGCGCCTCGGCCGTCTTGGGCCCGACGACGCCCACCTTGGCCGTGCCGAACGCACGCGCGTCGGCGCCCGAGCGCACTAGCTCCCCGCGCAGCTGCTCGACCGCGTTGGCGCTCGTAAACAGCACCCAGTCGTAGCTCGACATCTCCGCCGCCGCCCGCGCGAATCGCGCAGTGTCCGGCGCGGGAGCGATCTCGATCATGGGCAAAATGACCGACGTCGCCGAGCGCTCGCGCACGGCCGCGGCGGTGTCGCGAGCTTGCTCGACGGCCCGCGGAATCACCACGCGCTTGCCCGACAATGGCCGCGAATCGTACCAGCTCAACTTGTCGCGCAGCGTCACCACCTCGCCCACCACGATGATGGACGGATTCTTGAGCCCAGCCCCGGCCGCTGCCTCGGCAATACGCTCCAGCGGCGCGGTGACGACGCGTTGCTCGGGGCGCGCTCCCCAGTGAATCACCGCGGCTGGCGTGCTGGGCGCGCGCCCGCCTTCGATGATGGCTTGGCTGATCTCTTTGATGCGGCGCATGCCCATGAGCACGCAAATGGTATCCGTCGCGGTCGCGAGCTTCTTCCACTGCTCGGGCGACCAATCCTTGCCGGCGCGATCGCTACCGGTAATGAAGGTGACGCTCGACGACAGCTCGCGGTGCGTGAGCGAAATGCCCGCGTAGGCGCTGGTCGCAACCGGCGACGAAACACCCGGCACGATCTCGAATTTTACGCCCGCCTCCACGAGCGCCAGCGCCTCCTCGGCGCCGCGCGCAAACATCAATGGGTCGCCGCCTTTGAGCCGCACCACGCGCTTGCCCTGCCGCGCCAGCTCGATCATCTGGGCGATGATGGCTTCTTGCGCCGCGCTGTCTTCGCCGTAGCGCTTGCCAACGTTGTGCTGCTCGGCCTGAGGGCAATGCTCGAGCAGCGCCGGGTGCGCCAGCGCGTCGTAGAGCACCACGTCAGCGCGCGAGAGCACCGCCAACCCGCGGACCGTGATCAGGCCGGGCTCACCCGCACCGGCTCCAACGAGCCAAATCTTTCCTGGGGCCTGGGGCATGAGCCCCAACACTTACGACGAAGCCCAGAAAAAAGGGGCCGTGGCGTGGCGCCCCCGGCACGACTCGCCGGTACCGTCAGATCAAATGCCGTAACAGTTCAAAACTATTGCCAATTCAGCACGACCATTGACCGCCGGTCCGATCAGCCGATGATTGTCCCACCCTGTACGCGCGTGTGATCATTAAGGCGACAGGGTAGGACTTTTCATGCAGGTCGAAGTCGGGAAGAGCGCGCCGAGTGACCGTTGGTTCGTAACCAACGGTGTCGTAGCCGTCGGCCCCGTGACGTTCGAGCTGGTGCTGCGCGGGGTCGCGACAGGCCGCATCTCGACGACGTCGTTCGTTCGTCATGAATCGTGGCAAGTGTGGCGACGCCTCGACGAGATGGAATCGTTGAGCGCCGTGCATCGGCGCAAGACCATCGAAGACCTGGCCACCGCCAGCGCGGGCGTAGAGCAACGCGCGCGCAGCATCTTCAGTGAGCCGCCCCCGCCGCCCAGCGGTGAAGAGCTGTCGTCACGACCGGTCAACTTGGAGCCTGCGCCGCGCAAGAGCTTCCGCCCCGTCTCGGTCGATCCGGTCGGGGTGCTGTCCAATGCGGGTGAGCTGCAAGACGCCCTCTTGCTCACCGTATCGACCGCCGTCGCTGCCGCAGCCGCGGACGTGGGCCTGGTGCATCGCGTGCGCGGGGACTTGAACGCCGCGGTGTGCGTCGGCGGGCACGGCCCCGGCACCGAGCTCTTGCTGGGTGAGCGCCTGGCACGAGAAGATCCGACCTTGCTGGCCGCGCGCAGTGGCCGCACCGTCCTGAGCGAACCCATTCCAGGCGACGTCGGTCGCTACGTGATCGGGCGCATCGAGCGTTGCCTGCCGGACCCGGCCAGCGTCGCCATGGTGCCGCTCTTGCTGTACGGGGAGCTGGTGGCGATCTTCGAAATTGGCCGCCGCACCCGGCCCTTGCGCGCCCACGAGGTCGCGCGCATCGAAAATGTGGTCGAAGCCTTGGCAGAACGCACCGTCGTGATGGGCTGGCTCGACTAAAGTCGACGCCCGCGATGCATAGAACGTGGGTGATGTTCGTGGCAGGGCTCGCGCTCGCGGCCTGTCAGCGCGGTTGTCAGCGCAACAAAAATGGCGGGCACGTCGCCGAGCCCGGCGCGGGCCAAGGTCCGCGCGTCAGCTTCGTCATCGACAAGGTGTACGAGCGGCAGCAGCCGCTCGACAAGCCGCCTTGGCACGCTGGCGGCGGAGCATGGACGTTCTTCGACGCGCACACCGGCGCCGGCGCGCGCTTTGGATTTGGCTGGACGCACAAGCCGAGCAAAGACGGCTTTGCCTTCGGCAAGGCGATGTGGACGGTGCCGGACCCGAACATGGGCGCGCAGCTGGTCAGCAGCTTTGCGCGCGTGTTCGACGCCAAGGTGCCGCTGCCTACACCGCAACACGACCTGCATCCGCTGCCGTTCTCGCTCGCGGTGCTGGGCGATCACATTGCCCGCACCGACCAGGGCTTCTCGGGCTCGGGCGACTGGTTTGCAACCAAGTTGTTCCTGCAGCGCGCAGGGCTCGAGGCCGAGGTCTTCCTCAACTTCAACCTGGTCGACAAGCGCGGTGAATTTGCCGAGAAGGACAGCGACTACGCCGAGGACATGGTGCAGTTCATGGCGCGGGAGCTGCGCGATGGGCCACTGCCGCCGCAGACGCCCGAAAACGACGCGCGCATCACGCTGGTGGGGCCCAAGCTGGACGATTTCCGGCCGCTCGCGCCGCCCGACGCCACCTTCCGAGGCTTCGAAGCCAAGAGCACGCGCTTGCTCTACAGCGTGAAAGACGGCCCGGGCACCAAGCTT
>DATAKF010000359.1:0-52264 GCA_036261775.1 Polyangiaceae bacterium
GATGGCGCCTTCGCGAAACGACCCAACCAGGAACTTCCTGCGCTGACTGTCGTATTGAATCGTCTCCGGGTAGAGAGCCGGTCGGCGCACGGTGACCGACTCGTCGGAGCGCTCGAGCGTTACGCTGGGTGCGCAGCTACCGAGCAAGGCCGCCAGCACGAGGCTCCCCGAGCACGTCCAACCCCCCGCCAAGCGCTTCATGGCTGCCCGCCACTGGCGCGCTCATGCGACGAGCCTTCGACTTCCGAAAACTCTTCGGCCAACCAGCGCTCCCTCGCCAGCAAGTGCCGCAGCTCTTGCTCGACCTCGAGGGTCCGAACGAGGGACGTCGACGCAGCCTTTTTTGCGGCCTGCGCCGCGCTCGTCGGGAGCAATGGCCGCGCAAGGGCGACGCTGACGCTCAATCCCAGGCTGGCAGCGACCGAAACGGCCAGGCCGAGACCGGCGACTAGCACGCGGTAGCGATGCGCGGGCGCTGGCTCAGTGGGCCTGTCGCAGGTGAGACGCCGAATGCGGCTCAGCAGCGCGCGCTTGGAATTGACCATGCTAGGAGCTAAGGTTGTTCCGACACGCGCCGAACCCGCGCTCGCCAGCTGCAGCAGCACTCGCGCCAACCCGACGGCGTCGCGAGTCAGCTCGACGGCTCGCTCATCACAGGCTTGCTCGGCACTCTCTCGAAAGCGCGCAGCCGCCCAGGCGCAAAGTGGTTGCAGCCACAGCGCTGCGGCGACAACACCCACGAGCGGGAACCAGATTCCGTCGCGACGCTCGAGGTGGGAAAGCTCGTGAGCGAGCACGCTGTCGAGCTCAGCGTCGCCCAGCGAGAGCAAGCCGACAGGAACGCAGATTTCCGTCGCGCCCAGCACCAGAGGGCTCGTGACACGAGGGGACTGCGTTAGCCTGACGCGCCCCAAGTGGGTGCGGAGCCGCAGCCGCTCCATTCGCTCGAGCCAGCGAGCGTCGGTCACAGCGGTTCGGCCGCGCAGGCCGCGAGCCAGCAGCTGGGCATGGACTAGCCAACGCGCGAGACCGCCGAGCGCACCCATCAAGACGAGCGCGCCCAGCGCCGTCCAGGGCAGATTTCCCCAGGAAATGCCCGCCGGCAGGGGCACGGCCCCTTGGAGCCAGGCAACCCTGACGGCCGGCCCAAGCGGCACTACCGAGTCATGCGCCATGCCTAGCGGGGCCGCGAGGGCCAGGCCCGTCGTAGCGATCGGTGCGAGCACTGCTGCGCGCCACCAAGCGCAGCGAGCGCGACTAGGCATCGACGCCCAGCGCGTGAGCGCGGCAGCAGCCGAGATCCAGACCAAGGAATGCAACGTGTACGTGAGCAGCGCCGCCACCGCCGCATGGGCGAGCTCGGACCAACCCCCGTCACCCCACGACGAATACGGCGCCATTGCTTCAACCACCCTTTCGCTCGATGAGCTTGCGCATCTCGTCCAGCTCGGCTTCGCTCAGCTCGTCGGACTCCAGCAGCTGCGCGGCCAACGCGGAAACCTTGCCGCCGAAGAAAGCGCTCACCATGCGCTCGAGCGCCCCCGCAGCGGCCTCTTTCTCGTCGACCAACGCGCGATACTCGAACTGGCGCCCTCGCTTGCGGTGCTTGACCCAGCCCTGCGCGCTCAGGCGCTGCAGCACGGTCGCAACCGTGGTCGGCGCCAGCGAGCGCCCTTCCTCGGTCATGGCGGCGTGCACCTCACCGAGCGTGCCGCTGCCGACGCGCCACAGCGCTTTCATCACGGAAAGCTGCAGATCCGTCAGGTTTTCGGTGCCCACGACTACAAGTGTCGTCGTTAGCGGTTCCGTTGTCAACTACAGATGTAGTCGATGATTTGTGACGCCTACTCGCTCTCGGCGCCTTCGAAGGTGGCGTCCTTGCGCTTGATGGCGTCGAAGAAGTGCGCGGCAATCTGAATCGCCTGGCGCGTCTCCGGCTTTGAGTCGAGGGCCAAGTTGACGAGCTCGCCGGGATCGCGCTTCAAGTCGTAGACCTCCGTCGTGTGCAGGGGGCGGGTGAAGATCACCTTGTAGCCCGAGCTCAGGCACAAGGCCTGAATGTGTCCGCCAGTGTCGATCGCTACCTGGCGCTCGAGCTGCTTTTTGTCCCCCGCAACCAGCGGCAGCAAGCTTTGCCCCATCCAGAAGCCCGGCGTGGGTAGCCCAAACAAGTCGAGCACGGTGGGGCCGATGTCCATGGAGGTGACTTGCATCGGCAACTCCTGCCCCGAGCGTCCCGGCAAATAGAAGAAGAACGGCACGCGCACGAGCTCCTCGTAAGCCGTGCGGGCGTGATTGAAGGTTCCGTGTTCCCCGAAGCCTTCGCCGTGGTCTGCCGAGATGATGAAGTACGTGCGCTCGGCCAAACCTTTTCGCGCTAAAAATCGGCGCAGGCGCCCAAGCTCGCGATCGACCAAGCCAATTTCGCGCAGGTAGCGCTCGAACGACGTACCCTGTTTCCCGGCCAGATCGTACGGCGCGTGCGGCTCGATGAAGTGCGAGTAGATGAACTGCGGTCCGTCGGGCGCGCTGTCCAGCTCGGCAATGATGGCGTCGACGGTAACGCCGGCCGGTCGCCCCTTCTGCGGCACCATCACCTCTTTGGCGAAGCCGCGCGCGACTCCGCTAGCACCGTAAATTCTACCCAGCGTGGGCGCCAGCAGCAGGGTACGCACACCGCTCGCTCCCAGCAGCTCCGGAAAGCGCGGCGATTTCTCGACGAGCGGCGCCTTCTTGTTCGGCCCCCACTCGAGCTGCGAATAATAGCGGCCCGAAAATATCGAGGCCATGCTGGTCATGGTCGAGGCGGTGGGTGAACGAGCAACCGGAAAGTAGCTGGACTCGCGGCGAAGCGTCGCGAGGTTCGGGAGCTGCTTCAAGTAGTCGGCATTCTCCAGCACGTTCGCCCGGAACGCGTCGATGGTGAAGAACATCACGATCGGGGGCTGCGCCGGCGCGATGGCCCGAGTAGCCGGGACCTCGGCTGCGCCCTTGCGATCGCTGAACCACGCCGACGCCTTGAGCGCAGCCGAAACCAGCTCCGAGCTGATCTGCTCGTCGTAAGGCTGAAGCCGGACGATGAACGGCGCGAGCGCGCTGCTCGGTAGCGCCTGCAACCGCAGCTGCACGTCCACGGGCGCGGGCATAACCACAGCTGCGGCGCCCCACAGCACGGCGCCTAACTCGACTAGAAGCCAGCCTCGGACCGCGCGGAAGCGAAGCGAAAGCCCCTCGAGCGCGTTGGCGAGCATCAGCGCAGCCAGCCATGCCGCCATCAAATGGCAAGCAAAGTAGTCTCGCGGCACGCTGGCGGCGTTCACCAGCGCCAGCGCCACACCAACGACGGCCTGCACCCCACGCAAGGGCCCAGCGGTGTGTTGCAGTAGGCGAGAGCCACCGAGCGCCAGCCCGAAAGCCGCCGAAATGCCCACGACTAGCAGCCAGCGTGGCGCTTCTAGCCGTTCCGCGAGGTTCGAGACATCGGCGCCCGCGGTCGCCAGTCCAATCGTGAACACGACGGCGGCAAGCACCGCGGCTTCTGCCCCTCGTGTTTGCCGCGCACCACTGCGCTGGCCGAGCCAACGTACGGCGAGGACGAATCCCCAGGACAGCGCACCTGCAGCAAGCAATTGACCAAAGTCGAATGCCCGATGCAGCAGCGAGCGACCTAGAGACGCTGGAGGCAACAGAAAGGCGATGATGGCTTGGTTCAACAGCGCCAAGGCCGCCCACGCCACCAGTTGAGCAGCCTCGGCGTTCAGCCGCCAGCGCACCTCGCCGTTTCCCGCGTCCACCCCGGTGGCGTAACATCATCGCCACAAAAGGACCGCAGTTGTTACGCACTCAGCCAAATACGGCTGGCTTGCAGCCTACGTTCTTGGGGCGCACGGGGTTGGCTCCGAGGAATCGGGGGCGCCCGGGGGTCTCGGAGACCGCCTAGCGCGCATAGTCAGGAGCCAGGAGATCGTCGTTGCTGCTGGGCTTGGGCTTGCTGGTCGGGGGTGCGTTCGCGGGGCGCACCGAACGGGGCGGCGTGCGCGCCGACGCGGCTTTGGGCGTCGGGTTGACGGCTACGCTCGATGATGGCGCAGGTGATGGCGTCGTCACGGGGTCGCTTGGGGCCTGAGCTGGGGGCACCACCACGGGCGGTTCGACGCGCGGCAGCGGTCGAGGTGCGGACATGGCCGAGCCAGCTTCGACCCCCGCCGAGTTCGAACCGGAGGCGCGCTCGGGAGCTCCCAGGCGAGGCAACACGGCGCCGAGTGCCATCAGCACGCCCGCGGCGGCCGCGATCCACGGTGCCTTGGGTCTGGGTTTGCGCGACGGAGCCAGTTGAGTGAACGCGCCTGCCTCGGCGACGATCAGCTCGGGCGGTTCTGATTCCGCAGGTGCCGGTTGCGAGATCGAGATGGCCCTGAGCGATGACGCGCTCTGCGCGCTGGCTTGAAGCGCCGCGCGGGCGCCCGAATCCACGTCGCTGCGGTCGGCGGCAAGCTGCGCTCGGCGCACGGCCTCGCGACGCGCCGCCTTGCGGTCACCGACCGCCTGCTCCATGAACGCGAGTAGCTGTGCGCGGCCAGCGTCGCCAAAGGCCTGCGGCATGGCCTGTTCGAGCGCCACGCGCATCTCTTCGGCACTGGCCCAGCGATTTTCGACGTCTTTTTCTAGAGCCTTGAGCAGCACGCGCTCGAGCTCGGGGGGGAAGTCTTCGGTGAGGGTCGAAGGAGGCGCCACGGGGTCGTCGGTGGTGATGGCGTGGATCACCGCCGCGGTGTTGTGGTGCTTGAAAGGATGGTGGCCAGTCGCCAGCAGGTAAAGCACGATGCCGGCGGCAAATACGTCGCAGCGGCGATCGACCTCGGCGCCGAGAATTTGCTCGGGCGCCATGTACGAGAACTTGCCTTTGATCTCGCCGGTCGCAGTGTTCGACGACGTCTGGTGGGTCGCCTTCGCGATACCGAAGTCGAGGAGCTTGGCCACGCCGTCGTACGTCACCAAGATGTTGTGCGGCGAGACATCGCGATGCACGACGCCGAGCGGGCCAGATTCGTCAGTCAGCTCGTGCGCGGCGTGCAGGCCGGCCAGCACTTGGCTTGCGAGCGCTACCGCCACGCCGAGCGGCATCCCGCCGCGCTGCTTGGCACGTTCAAGCACGAATCCCAGCGGTTCGCCGTCGACCCACTCCATCACGAGGTACAACATGCCCTCGTGCTCGCCGAGCTCCATGGTACGAACGACGTTGGGGTGCTGAATCAGCGAAGCCAGCCGCGCTTCTTCTGCGAGCATGGCTTCGAGGCGGTCGTGCTCACTTTGATCGGGTAGCAGCGTCTTGACCGCGACCAGCTTGCTGAAGCCGCGGGCGCCCTTCAACCGCCCCAGCCACACCTGACCCATGCCGCCGCGCGCGACCGCAACCAGCAGCTGGTACCTCCCCAGAATTTTGTGAGCTTGCTCGGACATCGTTCGCTGTGGCGCGCAGGCAGACTGAACGGCCCCCTCGGCGCCCCACTAAAGGCGCCGCCCGCGCTACTTTTAGGAGTAACGCACGTCACTTCTGGGCGTCAACGTGAGGATTTTCAGCGTTTGGTCACAGGTGTCGGAGTACCAACCACACCGGTGTTTTGGGTTGCTCCTGGTTGCTTTCGCGCCGGCTCGCGTGAATGAGCTGATTTGTTTCGTAATTTTGCTTGGCAAAGTCCGCTAAACCATCGGTGCCAAAGGGCAACGACATGTCCGCCGAACAAGCCACAGTGTACGAGCCCGGGCATGTGGTGGCGGGTAAGTACGAGCTCGAAGGGTTGCTCGGGCAAGGCGGCATGGGGGCGGTCTGGCGCGCGCGTAACATCGCGCTCGATTCGCCCGTCGCCATCAAAGTGGTGCACGCCTCCGGCGACCAAGCGCTGCTGCGCGGGCGGCTCATGCAAGAGGCGCGGGCTGCGGCCAAGCTGACGCATCCGGCGATCGTGCAGGTCTTCGACGTCGGGCAGACCAAGACCGGCGATCCGTTCATCGTGATGGAGCTGCTCCGCGGCGACAGCTTGGGGCAGCTCCTCAAGCTGGAAGGGCGCCTGCCAGCAGTTCAAGCGGTGCGTACGCTGCTACCCATCGCCGATGCGCTTTGGCTGGCGCACAGCAAGGGCATCGTGCACCGCGATCTGAAGCCCGACAACGTCTTCATCGTGCAGCACGACGACGCCATCCAACCCAAGCTGGTGGACTTTGGCATCGTCAAGCAGCAGGGCGCGGACGTGGAGAGTCAGCTGACCAACCCCGGCGATGTCTTGGGCAGCCCCGACTACATGTCGCCCGAGCAAGCGCGGGGCCAAGACGACGTGAACCTCCTGACCGACGTGTGGTCGTTCTGCGTGGTGCTGTACGAAGCCGTCGCGGGGCGCACTCCGTTCATTGGCGCCAACTACAACGCGCTGCTGCGCAAAATCGTCGAAGAGACGCCGCCGACGCTGCGCGAGTTGGCCGCAGGCGACGACGAGCTCTCGCAAATCGTGGCGCGCGGGCTGAGCAAGCAGGCCGATCAGCGCTTCACCTCGATGGGCGAGCTGGGGCGTGCGCTCGCACAATGGCTCGTGCGCCAGGGCGCGACCGAAGACATTTGTGGCTCCACGCTCGAGGCCAAGTGGCTGCGCGGCACCAATCCCCACGGCCGCCCCGTTCGCTCCACGTTGACGTCGCTCAGCGACGCCTGGCCGGCCGAGCAAGGCTCCGGCGTAAGGCGAAACGAGCTTCAAGGCTCCAACACACTGCCCGCTCCCGCCGCCAGCGCGCCGCCCGCGCCGGGGCCGGTTGCAGGCTCTCTCCCGCCGAGCCAGAGCACGCTTGCTCCCCCGGACGCCCGTCCGAAGTGGCAGCTGATGGCCGGGCTCATCGCACTGCTCGCGCTGGTCGGGACGGGCTTTGCTTTGGCGACAAGCTTGTTGGGCCAAGCCGCCAGTACGCCAGGGCTGCAACGCCAGGTGTCCCCGAATGAGGCAGCCGCTTCCTCGCCAACTCCCCCAGCGGCCACGTTGACTAGCGCCGCTGCGCCACCCAACAGCGCTGCCGCGATTTCAGCCGAGGCCGACGAGAAGCCTGCCCTCTTGGTTCCCGAAAAGGTATCCTCACCGACGGGACGAGCGTCAGGCACGGTGCGCGTCGCAAAGCCGCCTTCAGCGTCGCCCAAAGCGAGCGGCGCTGGCCCCGGCAAAGCGAAAGCCAAAGCAGCGAACGGAGACCTGATCAGCCCCTACTAATCCATGGCTTCCCAAATCTGCTGTTCGTGCTTGGTGCTCTCGTGGATGCTCTGCGTGTCGGGCGTCGCCGGCGCGCAAAGCAACGCTGCAGCGCCTGACCCAACGAGTGAGGCGGGCAAGAAGGCCGAAGGTAAGGCCCGCTACGAACGCGGCGCCGAGGCGTACACGGCTGGACGCTTCAAGGACGCGATCGACCTGTTCCTGCAGGCCGATGCGCTGGCGCCGAGCGCGGCGCTGTCGTTCAACATTGCCCGCGCCTACGAGAAGATCGGCGACGATGCGTCGACGCTGCAGTGGTACCGGGATTTCCGTCGGCGCGCGCCGGACGCCAAGAACGGACCCGAGGTAGACGAGCGAATCCGAGCGCTGGAAGGCGTGCTGGCCAAGAAGGGCGTCCAACAACTGACCGTCTTTTCGAGGCCCCTCGGCGCGACCGTGATCGTCGACGACCGACCCATGGGGGTCACCCCCTACACCGGCCAGCTTCCACCGGGGACCCACAAGGTCGTGTTGTCCCTGCGTGGCTACCTCGACTCCGAGCAGAAGGTGGAGCTGGCGGCCGATCGCGCTCGAGACCTCGACGTGCCGCTCGTGCCTGGCAAGCAGGGCGTCGCAGACGCGCCAACGAACACGACCGCGACGCCTTCGCAGCAGGCAAGCACCGCTCCGGTCGGGACGGCGCCGCCAGACAACTCCGGCCCGTCCGCCCAGTTTGGCATCTGGCCGTGGGTTGGCCTAGGCGCTGGCGCCGCGGTCTTGGGCGGCTCGCTCGGCTTCGAGCTAGCGCGGCGCAGCGCCGAAAAGGACGCCGAGCAAGACAACACCCAGGTCGGCTACAAGGAAAAGCTCGATCGCGAACGAAGCCGTCAAACGACGGCGCGAGTCCTGGCGGCCGTGGGCGGCGCGCTGGTGGTAACCGGCGGCACCCTGCTGGTGATCCGGCTGACCTCTCGAGATGCGTCGAAAGAGAGCTCGCCCCGCGTCGGCCTGGGCTGTTTGCCGGGCGCGTGCAGCGTCGACCTGAAGGGGCGCTTCTGAATGTCACGCCCTCAAACGCCGCAAGGCCTGCGTCTGCTCGTGTCCGCGCTGTTGGCGCTACTCCTGGCCTGCGTCGGGCAAGCCTGTAACAGCAATCTGAGCGACAACCTCGAAGGCAAGACCTGCAACGCCTCCAACCAATGCCTGCCCGGCTACCAGTGCAACGCCAAGCAGATTTGCGTGCGCCAGGGTACGGGCAACGAGCCCCAAGCGGGCGGCGGGGGTGGCGGCAATACCGACGTGGTGTGCCGCGAGGGAGAGACGGTGTGCGGCGGCGCCTGCGTGGTGCTGAGCGACGATGAAGACAACTGCCGTTCGTGCGGCACCACCTGCAGCGCGCCACCTCATGGTCGGCCCGTGTGCGTGGATTCGGAGTGTTCGTTCGCTTGCCAGGGCGGCTTTCTTCCCTGCGGGACTAGCTGCGTCGACGCCACGACCGACCTCTTGAACTGCGGAGCCTGCGGCACCGCTTGCCCGACTGCCGCCGGCGGAATTGCCGTGTGCACCGACGGCAAATGCAGCGTCGAATGCGCAGCCGGCTTCCGAGATTGCACCGGCGCCTGCGTCGATGTTTCGAACAATCCGGCGCGCTGCGGCGACTGCGACACGACCTGCACCGCCACGCAAGTGTGCGACGCGGGTGCCTGCAAGACGGGTTGCTCGGGTGGGCGGCAAAACTGCAACGGTTCGTGCATGGACACCGAAAACTCGCCGCTGAATTGCGGTGAGTGCGGCATGGCCTGTCCGGTCCCGCTCAACGGCAGCGCCACTTGCATGGCCGGTAAGTGCGGACTGACCTGCGCGGCGGGCTTCGAGCTGTGCGGCTCGGCCTGCGTCGATCTCGACACCGATCCGCAGAACTGCAAAGCCTGTGGCACGACCTGTGACGCGCCCGCCAACGGCATGGCGGTGTGCGTCGACGGCGTCTGCGGCGGCAGCTGTGATCAGGGGTTTGCCTTGTGCGGCTCGGCTTGCGTCGACACCAACGTCAACCCGGCCAACTGTGGCGGCTGCGACAAACCCTGCGCCACGGACCAAGCCTGCGCCGGCGGCAAGTGCGTCACCGAGTGCCCCAACGGCACGACGAACTGCGACGGTTCCTGCGTCGATACGAGTAGCGATCCGGCACATTGCCAAGACTGCAAGACGGCTTGTGCGGGCGTCGCCAACGGCAGCGCAACGTGCGGCAGCGGCGGCTGCGGCATTGCCTGCAACGAGGGCTTCAGCGCTTGCGGCAACGCCTGCGTCAAGCTCGACGACACGCAGAACTGCCGCGCTTGCGGCGTCGCGTGCGACGCAGCGCCGAACAGCACCGCGGTGTGCGGCCCGAACGGCTGCGACACCGCCTGCAACTTTGGCTACGACAAATGCGATGGCACCTGCGTCGATTTGGCGTCCGACACCGCGCACTGTGGCACTTGCACCAAGGTCTGTGGGGCCGGCGAGGTGTGCGCCGCTGGCAAGTGCAGCACGGCGTGCGGTGGCACCGCGCAAGCGTGCGGCGGCTCCTGCGTCGATTTGATGACCAGCACCTCGCACTGCGGCGACTGCGACACCGTGTGCATGCCGCCAGCCAACGCGACGCCGACCTGTGCGCTCGGCAGCTGTGATTTTGCTTGCGTAGCGCCGTTCATCGAGTGTGGCGGAGCGTGCACGGACACCAAGACCGATCCGAACAACTGCGGCCAGTGCGCCAAGGTTTGCCCGACGAAAACGCACGCGACCGCGACTTGCGCCAACAGCCAATGCGCAACCAAATGCGACAGCGGCTACTCACAGTGCACCGGCAACTGCGTCGACACCAGCAGCGACAAGAACCATTGCGGCGCTTGTGGCAAGAAATGCCCTGGCATGAAGGTCTGCACTGGTGGCCAGTGCGTCTTGCCCGGCTAAGGCCCTTCGCAGATGAACGGCACGACGGCGGTGCAGCTGCGTACCTGCCACTTGCCGGTTTCGAGTAGGCCGGAGCATTGCTGAATACCGCTAGCGCTGGGTGACGACGCCAACCAGCTCGAGAACAACCCAGCTACTGGCGTCCCCGTCGGTCCGCCCTGCCAGAACAGCTCACCATCGACCCAGCGCCACTCGCCGGCGACGGCGCGATCGTTGGCGCCGATCTGCGCAAAGCCATTGAGCAAGAAGACGCCGCTCGCCGCGCCACGACTGACCAAAAAGTCATTCTCCAGCTGCGAGTCGATGCGCACCAGATGCATGGACCGGGTTTCGCACTGAGCCTGCGCGCCCTCCCAGTCGAGCGCACCCTTGCAGAACCAGTAGGCGTGCCCGTCGTTCGACGCGCAGCTGCAGTCCGTCGTGGCTGTGCAGCTCGGCGCCGTCGGCGCGTCGCCACCGACACCGCCAGCTCCGGTCGACCCAGCGCCTCCCCACGCTCCCGCTGCGGACGAATCGCCAGCGGCAGACGAATCGCCCCCGTTTGACGCGCCTCCGCCCATGGGCAACTCGCTCGCGCCGCCCACGACACCTTCGCCGGCGGCGGCCGCAGCGCCACTTCCGTTGGAGCTTCCCGCGCCGCCGCCCGCAGCCTTGGCACCCGCAGCACCAGCAAAGCCACTGGCAGGGCCGAGGTCCTCGTAGCCGATGCGACAACTGGCGGCCGCGAAAGAGCCGCTCACGAGGCAGCTCCCGAGCAGCACGCGCAGGCGTCGTCTCGACTCGCGAGGCATCCCTTCAGCGTAACATTGACGGCGCTAGGCGGCCGCGCACTTTTCAGTAGGGCGACAACAGGTCCGACGCGGGCTGCGCGGCGGGTTCGGCGGGGAGTTTTGGAGCTGCCGGCGCAAGCGAGTCGTCCTTCGTAGCCGCGGGCTTCGGTGCTGATCGACTTGGCGCGGGCGGTGAGGCGCTGGTCTGTGCCGTCGGCGCGGGTGGTGCGCTCGGCTCCGCCATGGTTGCAGCCGCAGCACGCGTCTCGGGCAAAAGCTCGGCGTTCTGACGAGACTGCTGCGGCTGCTCCTCACGCTGGGCAGCTGTTGCGGCTACCGGTGCTGAAGCACTCGGACCGCCCAGAAACGAGTAACTGAGAGCGCCCGCCACGACCAAGGCGAGCGCGGCACCCGCCAGCATGAGCTTGCGCTGCCGCCCGAGCGGGCTCGGGCCGTGCGCCTGTGAATGAGGAGTAGCGGCCTGCTTGGCGAGCGGCACCGTTGGCGCGTTGCCCAGTCGGTTCGAAACGGCGCGCACACCCGAGGGCGGCTCGGGCCAACTGTCGGGCGACGACGAGCGGGAAACGCGTGCTAGCGCCGCAGCGTCACTCGCACGCGACAGCCAGCGAGCCTCGAGCGAGACCCCACAGACGTCCTCGGTCACGCCTTGCTCGGTGAGCCAGCTGGCCAGCGCTTTGCCCATCAAGCCCATACTCGCGAAGCGGTCGGCCGGATCCTTGCTCAGGCCCCGCTGCACGAGCTGCGAAAGCTCGTCGTCTGCGGCGTGGCGTTCGCGCAAGGTCGGCGGCTCGGTCTCTACGATCAGCCGTAGCAGCGCGTTGTAGTTGGCCGCCTCGAAGGGCGCTTCACCCGTGATGGCTTCGTACAGCACGACCGAGAACGACCAAACGTCGCTCCGCAGATCGATGTTGTCCAGACCGCGAGCCTGTTCGGGCGACATGTAATCAGGGCTACCCAGCACCGCGCCCACCTGCGTGAGCTGACTGTCGCCTTCCTTGTACTCGTGCTTGACGATTCCAAAATCGACGAGCTTGGGCTGAACCTGGCCGTCATCGTCGGTGGCAAGGAACACGTTGTCGGGC
Organism: Polyangiaceae bacterium; assembly: GCA_036261775.1. Taxonomy (GTDB): domain Bacteria; phylum Myxococcota_A; class Polyangia; order Polyangiales; family Polyangiaceae; genus PMG-095. The sequence goes on from DATAKF010000359.1 coordinate 12,052, forward strand.
TTGACGTCGCGGTGGACGAAGCCCTTGGCGTGCGCAACCGCGAGCGCGTCGGCGATCGGCAAGAGCAACTGCACGGCGCGCGCGCTGCTCAGACGGCCCTCGCGATCCAGAGCGCTGGCCAAGGTCTCACCCTGCAGCAGCTCCATGACGATGAAGGGGTCACCCAGCGCAGTCTTGCCCACGTCGAACACTCGCACGATCGCGGGATGCGCGAGCTTGGCAGCGGCGCGAGCTTCCTGCAGCAGCCGGCCGCTCAAGAGCTCGCGATCGAGATCTGCGCGAATCAGCTTCAGCGCGACGGGCATGTCGATGCTGGTGTTGCGCGCGCGAAACACCGCGCCCATTCCACCTTCACCCAGCAGCTCTTCGAGCGCGTACTTGCCGGCGATCACGTCGCCAGGCGCGTAGCTAAGGTGCCGCTGTTGAGAGGGAGATGAGGCAGGCATGGGAACCGCGGTCCGGGACGCGCGAAGTACATAACATTTTGCCGGCCCGGCGCACTTTGAAGCGTGACTATTGGCAAAACCCAGCCGCCGGCAGTCGTTCTCATCGAGCGATTTTCGGCGGCCAAGCCGCAGGGTGGTGCTGCAGTCCCCAGGCGTCTAGCTGCAGCGTGATCTCGCGCGCGCAAACGCCCTCCGCGACCTCGAGCCCGGCTTCGCGCAGGATCTGAATCCCCGCGCCGTCCACGCGCGGGTTCGGATCACGAATGCCGATCACGACACGTCGAATGCCGCGCAGCACGATCGCTCGGGCGCAGGCCGGCGTGCGCCCGTGAAACGAGCACGGCTCCAGGGTCGAATACAGGCTCGCGCCGACGATGCTGTGCCCAGCTCCGGCGGCGTCTTCTGCGGCGGAGATCTCCGCGTGGTGCTCACCCGGGCCCCGCGTGTAGCCCCGCCCGAGGACGTCGCCCTGCGCCGAGACGATGACGCAGCCCACCCAGGGGTTGTCGCCCGTGTCACCTCGGGCAAGCTCTGCTTGCTCGATGGCAAGACGCATGAAAGCCAGGTCGGAAGGCGAGGTCACTCGGCTCCGCTCAAGCAACCGTAGGCGGGGCGGCGCGCTCGCGACGGCGGCGCAATAGCCGGGAGACACCTTGCTGCAGCGCCACCGCAGCGAGACAGACGAGCGTGCTTTCCAGCAAATGCTCGTCGAGGAACGCGGTCAGCAGATCCGTGCGGCGCGCAAACGCGTCGCCCACGTGTTGCGTGAGGGTGTTCCACAGCACGTGTCCGGCCGTGAGCGCGACCAGGAAATACGCGAGCCGGCTGCGTGCCGCCCCCGCTAGGACCGCGACCGTAGGTGCTGGTGCCACCACGAGCAGCGCGACCCCGAACCGCGCGTACAAGCGCTCCACGAAGCGCACGAGCTGAGCCAAGCGCGGGTGGCGCTGCTCGAGCCAGGCCAGAGCGGCAAGACCATAGAGAAAGCCGAGCCCATAGGCGCCGAGACCCATGAGCACGCGCCGCAGCGTGGCGACCAAAATTAGCAGCCAAGGCTCGACCGTGGCCGCGGCCAGCGCGACGTGATGGGCAGCCGGCGACAAGGCCACCAGCAACAGCGGGCTCTTGACCAGCAAGTACGGCGCGAACGCGGTGCCGAGCAGGCTGGCCACCGTCAGCACCACGAACAACCCCCAAACTGCGTTCCGAAGGCGCGGCGGAGCAGATTCGGTCAAGCCCCCAGCATAGTGCCCCGCCCGCGAACCGCCAGCGGGCCCTGTAAAACCCTACTGGAACCGCCTTTGAGCGACGTTTCGCAGCTCGCGTCTCTGGTCGGCGTAGCCCCCCGGCCGGCGGCAAGTGTGCCCGTACGCCACAACGCGCGTCAGTTCGGGAAGATCAGGATCTGCTCACCAAAGCGGAACTCGACGCACCCATGGGGCGTGTGGGCGGCCGCGACGAACTCGTGACGCAAGCCCTGGAATTCCAGGCCCGTCACCACTGCGAGCGGGTTGATCATCGCTGCGCTGGCCTGAAACTTACCCGCGCTTTCGGGCGCCGCGCACTCCGTGAACGTCGGGCCACCCGCGTGGTGATTGATTGGAATGCGGCTACGCACGAAAGCGCCTTGCTGCGACGCTTTCCAGGTAGCCTCGAGCGCGCCCGGAGTCTGCGAGTCACCTTCGATGTCGACGGCGGCATCTGTCAGCGTCGCGCTCGCGACCGGCATGGAATCGAGCTGTACCTCCACGTCGGCCCAGCTCAGGGTCATGGCGTAAGATGCCGACGCATTGCCGATGTCGAGCGTCGAGTAGATACCGCCAAGCTCTGCGCTTGCCATGTATTGACGCTCGCTGGCGCCGGTCTTGACCTTCAAGATCGCGGTTTTGATGGTGCGAGGCTCGGGGACGCAGGCGCCCGCGAGCGAGCAGACCTCGCCCGCTTCGCACCCTGCGCAATCTCCAGCTTCGTAGTGGTAGTAGTCGCACGTCGACGTGCTCAGTTCCGGCTCGCCAATCCACGGATCGCTGCGGTCGTGGAGCCAAACCTGAACGTAGGGGTCCGGAAACCCTGACAGCTGCACGACGCCGATGGTCGATTCGACCGGACACAGCTCCCCCAACACGGCCTCGATTGGGCCGCCCGACGCCGCGCCGCCGCCACCTTCAGACTCGCCACCAGCACCCGCGTTGGCGCTGCCGCCTTGGGTCGAGCCAGCGCCCGAACCGGCACTGCCAGCGTGCGCGCCATTTCCGCCCTTGCCCGCAGTTCCAGCGCCAGCACCCGCGCTGTTGCCCTTGCCGCCGTTCGAGCCAGCCGCGCCAGCGTTGCCACTCTGCCCCGCCGGTTCGTCGCTCGCCGTCTTGGAGCAGCCACCCGCGATGCCAAGCCCGAAAATCGAAGCACCAACCAGATACCGCCAACCGTTCATACCGTTCATCCCGCAAACAGGATGAATCCGTCACCGGAAACGCGCAAATCGCCGAAGCGCCTACTCGGCCGCGGTAGCGCCGCCAACCGGCGCAGCCTCGACCGGCACACATTCGCCGTCCCGGCAGGTCGCGCCGGGTGGGCAGCGCAGCTCGCCGGTGCCGCATTTCGCCCCCTCGCAGCCGTCGTTCGCTAGCCCCAGGTAAAACGAGCCAACGACGTTGTCACACGGGCATTGGTACTGGCTGAGCTCGGCGGTCAGGCAAGCCACGAACTCCACATTTGGATCTTCCAGGCGCAGCTCACTCGCGCAGCCATCAGCGTCGACCGAAGCTTCCGCCCAGCCGTCCGTATGGCAGCCAGTCTGCTGCTGGCACTCGGCCGCTAGCCGTTGAAACCAGCCGTCGAAATCGCAGCCAAAGTCATTGGCGCCTGCACATTTCGCGTTGCGAGGTCGCTCGTCGCAGGTGAGGCCGTCAGGGTGACCGAGCACGGCGTCCGCCACGGGTGGCACTCCGCCGTCCGGCTTGGGTACCTCCATCGTCGGCAGCGTGCCAGCATCGGGCGCGTTCTCGATCTCGGCGCGGCGAGAGCACCCAAACGCGAGCAGCAACGCTACGGCGGCCCGGATTCTCACCGGAAGCTCTCCTCCTCTTCGTAGCTCACGCTGCGAAACCAGACGACCTTCCACTCTCGCGACGTGATGTAGCGGCGGCCGATCGCGGTCACTGCTCGATGCGGCAAATTCGGATCTTTGGCCAACTCGCGCGCCGCCGCGAAGGACGCCGGTGACTCGAGGTACGGCACGACGAAGAAGGCATCGTTGTCGTTGCCCACTCCGAGTACCGCGAGCGTCCGATACAGCTCGAGCTCGCCGGAATCCGCGACTACCGCGACGAACGCGCCTTTGGTGTCGAGGGTTGGCTCTGGCTCGGGGACCGCGTCGGCCGAGCACCCCGCGAGCGCGCCGGCCCACGACAGGCAAAGCAGCGCAGCTGTCACGGCGCCCTTGCGCGACAGTCGCGACGCGCTCACTTGATCCCCATTCGCAGGCCGGCGCTCGCACTTACGACCGTCGCGGAAAACGGAAACGCCTGGCATGCGGAAGCCTCGAGCACGGCGCCGAAGCTTTCCGTAAACGGGTACATCGCGCCAGCACCGATTGAAAGGAATGCGTCGCCTGCGCGTTTCCAGACGTTCAGGGTCTGCTCCAAGTCGTTGCCGCCTTGACCATAGGGCACCTGTGGGTCTTCGCGCACTCGGAGCTTGAAGCTCAGGTCGTGCTCGGCCACGCCAGCGCCCAGCAGCACGAATGGCCGCAGGCCGGACCGTGCAAACGGATCGCCACCCAGCCAATAGCGCGCGGCCAGCTCGACCGAATAGGGTACGAACTCGGCTCCGGCCGGCAAGGTCGGGCCTTCGCCCAGAAACGCGTAGCCGAGTCGCAGCCCTACTGACGTGTTGTAAAACAGCACCCGTTCGTAGCTGAGCACCACGCGCGTCGGCGCGATGCCGACGGCCAAAGGCTCGTTCGAGTAGACGGGCCGCCCTGTGTAGACGGCCCCGTCCCGCTCGCGGTAGCAGGCAAAGCCCGCGCTCTCTTGGCTCGCCACCGAGCACGCGCCCTGCGGCGCCAAGACACCGAAGCCCTGGCTCACCTCGACCCCGACCCAATGCTTGCGCCGCGGATCCTCGCCGCAAAAATGGTCCCAGCCGCAGGTCAGCGTTCCCTCGCAATCGCGATCGTGAACGCAGGGAATGCGCTCCACCTCCGCGCTGGGGCACCCCGGAAGTCCTGGCGGGCATTCGGCAGGGTCAGGGCATTTGGCAGCGCCGCCCGCCAAGTCCGGGCGCGCGCTCGGGTGATGAATCGCGACCTTGTAAGGACTGGCGCGCGTACCGCTGAACGCGACGACTGCGCCTGCCGCGTCGTGGACGCGAATGTAGTAGCGAATCTCGCTCGTCATTTCGCTGACTTCGAGGCACGGAATGGCGCCCTTGTAGCGCGTGTCCTCGCGACGCAACTCGAGTGTACGCCACTCGGCTGCACCGAACACATGGTAGTGCAGCAGCACGCGGCGCGCTGGCAGATCTGCCGGTACCTCGAGCGTGATCGGCACCGGTGTGAGGATGCCCTGCTCGACGCTCTTGGCTTCTTCGGGGACGTGCAGCAAACGTGGCGCGCTCGCGCTCGAGGCTTGAGCCAGCGCGACCGACGAAGCAGCGAGCCACGCCGCGACCAGCAGCAGCCAGCGCGCGCCCATCACGGCGTCCCCCCGACAGGCTTGGCAAGGCGCAGGATCACGAACTCGACCCGCCGATTGCGCGCGCGCCCAGCCTCGGTCGCGTTGTCCGCTTCGGGGCGAGTGTCGCCGTAGCCGCGCGCAGTCAGCCGCCCGGCGGCAACGCCGTGCGCCACCAACCAGTCCATCACCGAGCGAGCGCGCGCCTGCGAAAGCTGGCGATTCAGCTCCGGCGTGCCTGTCTCGTCGGTGTGGCCGGCGATCTCGCAGCTCTCGATCTCAGGGCGTTGCCGGAACAGCTCGGCGATCTGTTCGAGCAGGCCAACGCTCTCGGGACGCAGCACGGCGGTTCCGGTTTCGAACTGAATTTGCTCGAGGATGGTGATCTGCTCGGTCTTGTATTGGACCTTCGGCTCGGGAGCGGGAGCTGGCTCGGGCGGCGTCGGGGCGGGCGGGGCGGGCGGGGCGGGCGGACAACCGTGGCGGCGCCGCTCGATGCTCGGCTCGCCGGGCGTACGCGGACAGGCGTCGAGCGTGTCCGGAATGCCGTCACCGTCGGCATCCGAGGGCACGCTGGGACAGCCATGCATCAGGGGATCCTCGGACTGCTCACCCGGCAGGCTCGGGCACATGTCGCTCTGATCCGGGACGCGATCGCCGTCTGAATCAGGGGGCGGCACCGGCTCTTGCGGAGAAAAGGCGAAGCTCAAGATCGCGCGGTAGTCGGCGGCCCCCGGTGCTCGGCCGAGCGACGGTCCAAACGCCGCCCCCACCTCGAACGGCCCACCGAGCACGCGATGCTGCAAATGCAGCATCAGCTGGCACACGGTACTGCGCGGATCCAAGAGCGATGCCCCATTGCCAACGACCGTGGTGACGGCCAACTCTGGGCCAAGCCGCGTCGTTCGCTCGCCATCGAGCGCCACGCCACCGCCCAAAGCAAGCTGCACCGCCCCTCCCAGGCGCGTCGGCAAGATGCCCGGCAGCGTCTGCGCTTTTTGCCAACCGAAGCCCAGGGAGATAGCCGAATAGGACGCTGGCGCCTGATGCCCCGCGGACACGAAGGCGCCCAGCGTCGGCCCCTGCGCTCCCGCGTACACCTCCGTCGCGAGCGGCAACGAGCCCCGGAGCCCTACGCCGAGCGCGAAGCCATCGGCTGGACCGAGCACGCGACCACGCAGCAGCAGCTGCGGATCACCGAACGCCGTCGCCTCCGAAGCCGGTGCAAGACTGGCGAACGGCTGCGCTTCACCCCGTTGCCGAAGCAGCACCGGCAGCTCGAGCGCGACCAGCCAGCGATGACGCCAAGCAAAGGCGGCCGCGGCGCGCAGCCACAGCTGTTCTTCGACGACAGCGTGCGAGTCTTGGTTCGGTGAAATCAGCACCAACGGGGCACGCGCGTAGTCGGCAAAGAGCGCCGCCTTGAGCGAACGCTCACCACGAGCTCCCGGAGACGAAGCCACGAGCGTCGGATCACCCGGCACGAACGAAACCGGCGACGTGACGGCGACACGCGGCTCCGCGACGCTAGGCGTGGCCACTAGCGTCGTCAGGCCGAAACAGGCGGCCCCCCACCAACCGGCGGCGAGGCATTGCCTCATCTGCGGAGCTGCTCGACCACGATGCGGTGCACGGCCGGCATGCTACCCGCCGACGTTGGCGCGGGCTAGTTGGGTCGGATGGCCGTTTTCAGAGCAGCCACGCGCCCTTGGCGGATGGCCTGGACCGATGCTTACGCTGCCTCGAAGTCTACTTTTGAGGGAGCCGGCTGCACTGCACGCGCGTGGCGTTTGTCACCCTGACGGCGCAATCTGCACCGCTGCTCGGCGCGCGCACCCTCCACATCCACCGAGAAACAGCCGGCGAGGCGTCGGCACGACTGCTGCACTTGCGCGCATATGAACAAGATTGCTCGAGGCTTGGCGGGTGTGTCGGTATTGGCTTTGGTGCTCGGTGTCTCGAGCCGAGCACAGGCCCAGGAGCGCGTCGGGGCGGCAGTCACGCCTGGCTCCGCCGTGTCGATTTTCGGCAGCCCCGGCCAGGTTGCCATCTCCAGTGAAGCAGGCGCTGTCCTGACGCACACGTCCTTGAGTGGCGTGGACGGTTCCAGCACTACCTTCGTCTTTCGACCCGGCGTCGACTACTTCGTCATCCGACAGCTGTCGCTGGGCGCCTTCTTTGGCGTCGAGCATCAGAGCGCGACGACTGGCAGCACCACGACCATCGGCGTCGGTCCCCGAGTCGGCTACGACATTGCGTTTTCGGACCGCTTCTCGTTTTGGCCGAAGGCGGGTCTTTCTTTCAACAGCACCAGCGTCAAAGTCGAGGACGTCCAGCTCGGGGCCGTCACCATCCCCGGCTCGGAAACTTCGAGCAGCGGGCTGGCTCTCAACCTGTTCGCGCCCATCATGTTCCACACCAACCACTACTTCGCAGGTCTCGGTCCGGCGCTCGACACCGATCTATCGGGCGACGCCAAGGCAACGACGCTCGCGCTGCGCGTCACGCTCGGTGGCTGGCTGTTCTGAGAAGCTTTGGAAAGCGGAGGTCGCCCGCCGCTCAACCCCGGCGGGCTGCTTCGATCTTCGCGACGTCGATCTTGCGCATCGTCATCATGGCGTCGAAGGCGCGCTTGGCCTCGGGTCCGCCCGCCGCCAGGGCCTCGGTGAGAACGCGAGGCGTGATCTGCCAATTGATGCCCCAGCGGTCCTTGCACCAACCGCATTCGCTCTCTTGGCCACGGTTGCCCACAATGGCGTTCCAGTAGCGATCGGTCTCCGCCTGATCATCGGTGGCAATCTGAAACGAGAATGCTTCGGACTGCTTGAAGACAGGTCCGCCGTTCAGACCCATACAGGGAATGCCGAACACCGTGAACTCCACGGTCAGCACGTCTCCCCGCTTACCGCTCGGATAGTCGCCTGGTGCCTGGTGCACGGCGGTCACTTTGCTGTCCGGAAACGTAGCGGCGTAGAACCGAGCCGCTTCTTCCGCGTCTTTGTCGAACCACAGACAGATGGTGTTCTTCGGCGTCATGCGGAGGAACCTTACACCCAACTGAGAGAGCCGGAAGACCCAGCGGGCCGGGCGCCTGCGTCACGGCGCCCGACCCGCGTGGATAGTTCTCGGTTAGCGGAGGCTCCAGCCTGCAACCGACGTGTCGACCAGCCACAGCGAGCCCGCGCCGACCAGCAGCACGAAGTCACGCTCGCCCGCGATGGGGGCGGTCGCGCCGCTCAGCGTCTTTTGCGCCAGCAGGGTGGTCGTGGAATGGGCCGAAGCGCCCAAGATGATGTTGCCCGGATTGATGGCAACACCGCCCTCGGCCGAGGACTCGGTCGGCACCACACTGTCGATGAGCACGTTGCTCAGCGCGTTGCTCACGACGGCGCCCAGATCGACGGTAGCCGCGATGGCGGTCGAAGCGTGAACACCGCGCAGCATGACTTTCGTGGGCTGCTCCAGATCGAACTGCTCGTGAATGGTCTGGATGGTGTTGCTAGCGATGTAGCTCAGGTAGTGCTCGCCCAGCTCGAGAGTGCTGGTCGCGCCGGTCGCCAGCGCGGTGGCCGCGCCGCTGGCCGCGTCGTCAGCGACGGCTTTCAGCGTGACGCCCGCAGCGCTAGGCGGCAACTGAAACGCACCCATCGATTCGGCTGCCAGGTTGTCGGCCAACTTGGCGGCTGCCGTCGTGTGAGTCGTCTCGTACACGTCGACGGTGCTGACGTCCGAGGCGTGAGCCAAGTGAATCCAGGGGTTTTCCTTGACCCAGCTCACCTTGCCGTCCTGATCAACGACCAACAGCGCAAAGCCGTTGGCGGGCGCGCGGAACGGGAAGCCCGGGTTGCCCGTCGCGATCACGAACAACTCACTGCCTGCAGTCAGCTTGGGCACCGTCAATTGGCTAAGCAGGCCGTCGTCCGTTTGGAAGGCGATGGGCAAGGCCGTGGCCGCCGGAATGACGACGTTGCTCTCACTGCCGAAGCGCGCGAGCGCCGGGATGTCGACGCCGTCCGTCGCCACCACGTCCAAGTCGACCGTTTCCCAGGCGGACGTGGCGTGCACCACGCGCGCCACCGCCGTGCCGGCAGCCGGCGCCTCGAAATCGTGCTCCAGGGCTAGAACGCGGAAGCCAACGTCCTCGTCCTCGGCATTCGCGAAGTCACCAGCGGCGACGAACGTGTAGTCGGCGCCAGCTTCGAGCTCCACGTCTTCGGTGGTAAACGCCGGATCATCGTCGGCGTCGGCTCCTGCTGCGCGCAGGTCGAACGCGATTGGGCCCGCGTCGACCTCGATGAAGTCGCTAGCTTCGCCATAGGCTACGGCTTCCACGGCGGCCGTGGCCGAACCCTTGGGGTAGATGTCTACGCTGGGGGCGCTCGGTGAAGCGTGAACGACGCGGAGCCTGGCTTTGGGTGCCGTGACAGCGCCGCCTTCGCCACCCGCGCCGCCGGCAGCGGTTCCGCCGGTGTCGTCGCCCGCGACGTTGGAGCTACCGCCGACGTTGCTCTTGCCAGCAGTCCCGCCCGAGGCCTTTTTGCCTGCCGTGCCAGCGCTGCTGTTCTTACCCCCGGTGCCGGGGTTGCTGTCGTCGTCATCGTCACTACCGCAACCCAGCGGCGCGAGCCCGACGAGCAGCGTGAGACTTGCTAAGCCAAGAAACCGAAATTTTGATTTGTTCATTTTTGGGGTCATCTCCTGAAAGGTGACGACCTGCTCGCTAAGCAACAGTCGCGCCGTCGCGTGCTCACGGCGGTGTAGCCCGCGCTTTCGCTACCTTAGGCAAGGCCATGACGATCGAATGACCCGTGGGATTGCATTCGCGCCCGCGCCGTTTGATCCCGATGCGGCGAAATGAGGCCGCGACATGCGCGTCAGACCCATCGAGTCCGCGGGCCGGTCCCAAACGTCGCCTTCAGGGCCGCGCCATGGCAAAAGGCACCATGCCGCTGAAGCTCTACTATCACCCGCTCGCCTCGTACTGCTGGAAGGTGCTGATCGCTCTCTACGAGTCCGAGACGCCGTTCGAGACCGTGCTCGTGAACCTGGGCGAAGCCGACGACCGCGCGGCGCTGAGCAAGCTGTGGCCGCTGCTGAAGTTCCCGGTGTTGGTCGAGGAGTCCTCGGGCCAAGTCGTGCCCGAGTCGAGCATCATCATCGAATACCTGGCGCAAACTCAGCCCGGGGCGCGCGCGCTGCTACCGACCGGCGCCGCGAGCGCGCTGGAGACACGGCTGATGGATCGCCTCTTCGACCAGCAGATCCACGAGCCGATGCAAAAGCACGTCGGCGACAAGCTGCGCCCGGCAGACAAGCGTGACCCCTACGGCGTGGAGCAAGCGCACGCACAAATCGAGCAAGCGTACGACTTTTTGGAGCGGCGCTTGAGCGGGCGCACGTGGGCGGCAGGCGCGGACTTCACCCTGGCGGATTGCGCAGCGGCACCCGCTCTCTACTACGCCAACCGCATCCATCCAATCCCGGCGGCTCGCCCCCGCCTCTTGGCGTACTGGGACCAGCTCAAAGCGCGCCCCTCGTTCGCGCGCGTGTTTCGCGAGGCCGAACCGTACCTGCATTTCTTTCCGGGCTGAGCCGGCTCGCTCGACGTGCCGCGCGCCGCGCCATAACGCCCGGCTACGAGAAGCTCGCCCACTCACTGAGCCACCTACGCTACGTCGGCGAGCGCGTCACAAAATTCCTTGGAAAGCGGCGAGCGGCGCGGCAAGCAGTCGAGAAAACGCGGTAAATCTTCGGATTTGACCGAAGTATTGGTGGCCCCGCTCCAATATCTAGTGTCACTACTAGGCCATGGCCGTTGCGGAGTGCGTGCACCGCGGCGAGCGCGAGCGTCGGGAGTTTTGATTGAACAAGACGTGGCCCAGGTCTCACTTCGCGGCTGCACTGGTGTGCGCCCTGTCGGGTTTTGGCTGTCAGGCGAGCGACGGCACCACCAAGCTGCAAGAAGCGGCGGGCGGCGCTGGCAGCGGCGGCGGCGGCAGCGGGAACAGCGGAGGCAGCGTCGTACCGCAAGCCGCTCCGCCAGCCTACGCGCCAGTCAGGCGCCTCACGCACATCGAGTACGACAACACGGTCCAAGACCTGCTCGGCGACGCGACGGGCCCGGCCAAAGGCTTCACCGCTGACGTCGCCCAAGACGGCTTCACCAACAACGCAGTCGCGCTCTCGGTCAGCGCAGCGCTGGCCGAGCAATATTTGGCCGCCGCTCAGAAGCTGAGCCAAACCGCGACCGGCAGGCTGCAAACCCTGCTCGGCTGCGACGCCGCTGGCGCCGGTGAACAGGCCTGCGTGCAGCAATTCATCCGTGAGTTCGGCAAGCGCGCCTGGCGTCGGCCCTTGACGGCTGCAGAGCAGAGCCGACTCTACGGCGTATTCAGCCAAGCCCGCGCCGGCAACAACCCGTTCGACGTCGCGGTGCAGATGGTCTTGCAGGTGCTGCTGGTAGCGCCGCAGTTCATCTATTTGCTGGAGCCGGCGTCGCAGGCAACCGGTAGCGTGGCGCCGCTCGACTCGTGGCAAGTGGCTTCACGCCTGTCGTACTTCTTGCTCGGATCCATGCCGGACGCGGCGCTGTTTGCCGAAGCCGAAAAGGGCGCCTTGCTCACGGCCGAGCAGGTCGGCGCGCAAGCACGCCGGCTGCTGCTGTTACCTCTGGCACGCGCACGCATTGGTCTGTTCTTCGAAGAGTGGATGCAGCTGCGCAACGTCGACCGAATGCAGAAAGATCCGACGCTGTTTCCCAACTACACCCCAGAGCTGGGGCCTCTGCTGCAGAAGCAGGTGCAGCTGTTCGCCATGCGGGTGATCTTGGACGAGCACGGCACGCCGGCCGATCTCTTGACCGCGCCTTACGCCTTCATGACGCCCGAGCTTGCTCCGCTGTACGGCGTGGCGCCCACGGCAGCCAACGCCTACACGCTGGTGAACCTGGACCCGACGAAGCGCGCCGGCCTGCTCACCCACGCAGGCATTTTGGCCAGCCTGGCCAAGGCCAACCAGACCGATCCCGTGCATCGCGGCAAATTCGTGCGTGAACGGCTGCTCTGCCAAACGGTGCCGCCACCGCCCGTCAACGCCAACGTCACCCCGCCCGAGGTGAAGCCAGGGTCGACCACGCGTGACCGCTTCGCGCAGCACCGCGCCGACCCGGCTTGCGGCGGCTGCCACGCGCTGATGGATCCGATCGGGCTGGGCTTCGAACACTACGACGCCCTCGGGCAGTGGCGTGACCAAGACCAAGGTCTACCCATCGACGCCACGGGCGACGTGACCAGCTCGGACGTTTCCGGCCCGTTCGATGGCGCAGTGGAGCTGACTCAACGGCTGGCTCAAAGCCAAGCGGTGAAGGATTGTCTGGTGCAAACCTGGTTTCGCTTTGCTCATGGGCGCTCGGTAACGCCGGCCGACGAAGGCAATTTGGCGGTGCTGCGCGCGATGTTCGCCAACAACGCTTACAAGATTTCGGAGCTGATGGTCGCCGTCACCCAAACCCAAGCCTTCCGTTACCAATTGGTGCCGGACAAAAACCCGAGCCAGACGCCGACGCAGGCGAAGGAAGCGCCATGAGCCGCCGATTGCAGCGTCGGTCGCTCTTGCGTGGCGCCACCGGCATCGCGCTGGCGTTGCCGTTCTTGGATGCGATGTTGCCGCGTCACGCGGCGGCCCAGGCGGCGGCGCTGCCGCTGCGTTTTGGGGTATTTTTCAGCTCCAACGGCGTCATCGACGCTGACTGGACGCCGCAGGGCGGAGAAAAGGACTTCACGCTCAGCACCTCGCTCGCCCCGTTGGCGCCACACCGCGCCGACATCAACATCGTCCAGGGTTTGAACGCCGAGACCTCGTACCTGCAAGAGGGCAACCCACACGATCTCGCGATGGCGCACATGCTGACCGGCATGCGCATGCAAGGCAGCAACTTCGGTCGCGCCGGCCACATCCTCGACGGCACCGCAGGCGGGCCGTCGGTCGATCAGGCGCTGGCCAAGGTCATCGGCGGTGAGACCAAGCTGCGCTCGCTCGAGCTCGGCGTACAGTCGACCATCACGGATCTGGAGCCGATGGTCACGCGCATGAGCTACGGCGGCCCGAACGATCCGCGCACTCCGCTGGACGATCCCAAGCAGGTATTCACGCGCCTGTTCGGCGACACGCTGGCGTCGCAGGCCGAGATCGAAGCGCTGCACAAGCGCCAAAAGTCGGTCTTGGATGCGGTTTTGGCGGAGTTCAACGCGGTGAACGCGACCCTGGGCTACGACGACAAGCAAAAGCTCGAGCGCCACGCCGAAGCCATTCGCGACATCGAGCGACAGTTGGACCTGACGAGCATGCCCATGGGCGCGGGCTGCAAGGTGCCGATGTCGCCCCCGACCGTGGACGTGAACAGCTTTTACGACTGCACCCGCGATGGGCGGCCCAACAAGTGCCTGGCAGGGTTCGACGTGGTCGGCAAAGCGCAGATGGACCTGATGGTGCTAGCCTTGGCGTGCGACCTGACGCGCGTGGCATCGCTGCAATGGTCGACGGCCGAGAGCACCATGGTGCACTCGCACATCGACATCACCGACGAGCACCACTTGATGTCGCACGACATCAAGAACAAGGCGCCGCTCATGACCAAGGTCAACGTCTGGTACGCCCAGCAATTTGCCTACCTGCTGAGCGAGCTGAAGAAGATTCCGGAAGGCAACGGCACGCTGCTCGACAACCTGCTGCTGTTCTGGCCCAACGAGCTCTCGCAAGCCGAGGTGCACGACCGTCGCAACCTGCCCTACGTTCTGGCCGGCAAGGCTCAGGGCAAGGTGCCGACGGGCCGCTATCTCAAGTACAAGGGCGACCCGCACAACAAGCTCTTGGCCACGTTCATGAACATCTTCGGCATCAACGTGAGCGGCTTCGGCGAAGCCATGTTCCCAGGCGTCTTGCCCGGCATCGCGGTCTGAGCGAAGCCGAGTCGCGCACACTGCCCTACGCCTGCAAAATCGCGGGCGTATTGCGTCTGGGAAACTACCCTGTCAAACGATTGACACGGGTGCGCCTGCGCATGGCGACGGGCCGGATTGCGCGCGCGTGCTCCTCGAAGTAAAAACAGTGCCCAAGGCCTAGCGTCCAAGGACGGCGGCGGGTGGGCCCACTTCGGAGGTGCTTCGTGACTCAAAAATCACTCTTGATATCGGCCTGCCTGGTCACTGCTATTTCGGTGGCGTGCGGCGAATCCTCCCCGTCGAGCTCGAACTCCGACGTTGGTGGCTCGGATTCGAACACTTCCGGTGCGACGTCGACGCCCTCGGCCGGCACCAACGCCAGCGGCGGCAAAGACTCGGGTGCGGGCGGCAAGGGTAGCGGCAGTGGCGGCACCACTAGCACGGCCGGCGGCAAGCCTTCCGGCAGCGCTGGCAGCGGCGGCAAGCCTTCCGGCAGCGGTGGCACCAGCACCGCGACGGGCGGCACCTCCACGGGAGCGGGCGGCGTGCCCGAGCCGTCGAACGGCTGCGCAACGCCCAGCACCAAAGAAGAAGGCGAATACCCGCTCACCAGCGGCGGCGAGAAGCGCAACTACTACCTGGTGCCGTCCAAGACCAAAGATCCGGTGCCGCTCGTCATCGGCTTTCACGGCTACGGCGGCAACGGCAAGACCATGCTCAGTCAGTTCGGTCAGGAGCAGCTGAGCGGCGGCAAGGCCGTGTTCATCTACCCCGACGGCGTGAAGCAGGCTTGGTACCAGAACGCGACCGGCTGGGATCACCGCTCGGCGACGACCGCCGATACCATCTTCATCAAAGACTTGGTCGACCAAGCTCTGAAAGAATACTGCATCGACGCGACGCGCGTTTACGCCGTCGGCTTCAGCTGGGGCGGCTACATGTCGAACCACGTTGGTTGCGCGCTGGGAGATCGCTTCCGCGCTACGGCTTCTTTCGCGGGCGGCGCGACCGACACCAAGAACTGCACGGGCCCTGCCAGCGTGCTGTTCGCGCACGGCACCGCCGATCAGTCCGAGCTGATCAGCGAGGGCAAGAAAGCGCGCGACGAGTGGCTCAAGCTCAACGCCTGCGCCTCCACCAGCAAGAGCGTGGCCGGCGGCGCGTGCATCGCTTACGACAATTGCACCTCACCGACCTGGTGGTGCGAGCATGACGGCGCTCATCAAGTGCCTGCCGCCCTGCAGCCGGTGGTGTGGGATTTTCTCCAGAACTCACCGCTTTGAGGCCGCGCTTGGCGTGAGGTGGGCGGCGCTACGCGGCGCGCCCACCGCGGGCTTCAAAGCTTCTTGAAGAAATTCCAGAAGGCGCCGGGCGCAAAGTCGTCTTGGCGCGCGTGCATCTTGCCCGAGGTTTGACACCACACGACAGGCTCGGCAGCAGGACAGCTGGCGTAGGACTGACAAGGTGCTGGATCGGTGGCGACGGGGGCCACGGCTTTGTCGCAGCCATTTTGCGTGAGCTGGCGATCACGCGCCTTGATGCCGCCGGCGATCCCGTTGTCGTTGTCGTCGCTGTCGTGGATGTAGATGCGGGCGACGGGGCCGCCGCAATTGTTGCCGGCAGCCTCGCCCCCCGAGACGGTGCCGGCGCCGCGCAGCACGTCAGCGCGAATGCACGAGAGCTGATTGATCAGCCAAGAGCCGCTGCTGTAGCCGACGGCGAAGATGCGGTTTTCATCCGCGCAAAAGCGGGCTTTGACGTCCGCGACCATGGCGTCGAAGAACGCCACGTCGGGGCCGTTGGCCTTGGTGTCCCAACAGGTATTGGCGGCCGAGCCGGTGCCACGCACCAAAATGGCGTCGGAGCCCGTGACCTTTTCCATCGGTACGTTGTTGGTGCCGCTGCTGCAGCCGTGGAGCAGCATGATTACCGGGTAGGCGCGCGTCGCGTCGTAGCCCGTGGGCAGTCGCACCGCGTACGGGCGGTTCGCACCGCTCGTCATCACCATGCTGTCGACCCACATGTTGAGGGCTTGCGTGGCCGCCTTGGTGCAGCCCCCGCTGGATTTGGGTCCCATCGATTGCCGGCCTGCCCCACCACCGCCGCCGCCGGTGCCAGCGTTGGCCGAGCCGCCCGCAGCGGTTCCGGCGCTGGCGCCACCCGTGCTCGAAGCGCCCGCTTGGCTCGAGCCGCCGCTGGCTTGCCCGGCCGCGCTGGAGCCGGCCGCGGAAGCCCCCGCCGTGCTGGCGCCGGCAGCGGGATTGCCCGCCGTCCCCGCTTGTCCGTTAGACATGCCGGCCTGACCGACGCTGCCGGCGGAACCGGTTCCATCGGTAGGCGAGTCAGACGAACAGGCAGACACGAGCAGGACGGCGACCGAGGCGCCGACGAGCGACAGACCGACAGAGCGGCTCTTCATGATGATGCTCCCGAGTTGAGGTCTCCGATTGTCGATGTTCCCGCCGAGCGACGCAAGCGCGTTCTCGGTAGGCGAGGAACGGTGGATCGTACCAGCGTTGCGCCGCTTTCACCCGAGCGGCGTTCAGCGCGGCTGATGTACATCCGAAACTCGCGATAAACGCCGCTCAGCTCGGAGTCGTTGTCGTGTTTGGCTGCGACGCAGGCAGGCGTTCACGTCATCGATGGTCGAAGCCCTGCAGGTCTGCTCCGACGCGAATACTCCATCGACATACAACTGAATCTTGTTCCCCACACCTCCTGAACCTGCTTCCTCTGGGCCCTCGGAGCGCAGTGGTGGCCCGCGCGCCGCTTGGCACGTTGGCGACTCAGGCGAGCGCGGACGCCGGCACGTCGCCGACGCAGCCCAGTACGTAGGTCAGCCTGCCCCCGCGCGTCTTCTTGCGACCGATGTGGAAGCGATAGCCGTCGGCTTCCAAGCCGCGCGTCAGCTCCCGCAGCTCACCAGGCGTATAGCTCCGCAGGCACGACACGATGCCGTCCCAAAGGATCAACGGCACCGCGACAGGCACAAGGTAGGTGAGCAGCAGCCGCCACACCGCGAAGGGCCGCACGAACGGCGTCAGCACCAGGACCAAGAGCGGCACGAACAGCAGCATGCCGATGATAGCCGGTGCGGAGCGCTCGGTGGCTTCGACGATCAAGATCGGCTTCTTCTGTTTGGCGGCGTCGCTGAGGATGCCGCGCGCGTCGTCGGGACGAAAATGGTGAAACGCATCGAACACGGTGCGCACGCCGTTCAGCCGCTCCGGGACTGACCGCGCGTCCACCGGCTCCATCTCGCCCCGGACGGGGACGGATGCTCGCGCGGCAGCGCTCGCAAACGCCGCCCTGTTCGGAAACAAATCCGTCAAAACGAGCTCGGGCTGCACGCCGCTCTGCCGCTTGACGGCTTCGGCCAACGAAACGACCGGCCCGGTGCCGCCCGAGCACAGGTCCACCACCGTGCGTTGTCCGCTCGCGGTCAGCGCCGCCGACAAGAGCGGTATGATCGGCTCGAACGCCTTGAAGGCTTCGCCGACGCTGTGCAGGTAGTCGGTGGCCAAGCGGCGCACGACATCGGGGCAGCCGCTGAGCTCGTGGATCTCGAAGGCGTGGATTCGGGGCATCTCGGGCAATACCTTAGCGACACGGGCGCGCGGCGGCTTGGCCGGAGGCGTCAGTTTGGGTTGGCTTCGGACGCCACGCGGCGCCGATGCTCGCCGGGCGTGCTCCCGGTCCACCGCACGAAAGCACGATGGAACGCCGGCTGATCGGCGAAGCCCAGCGCGAAGGCCACCTCGGCGACCGACGTGCGGGGCTCTACCAGTAGCTGCAGCGCTAGCTCGCGCCGCACCTCGTCGAGCAAGCTGGCGAACGAGGTGCCGTCGCTCGCCAACCGCCGCTGGAGTGTGCGCGGCGGCACACCGAGCAGCTGCGCGACCGCCGACAGCGTACAGGCCTCCGGCTCACCGTGCGTCAAGCTGCGAAAGAGCAGCGCGCGGGCGCGCGAGGTCGCGCCTGCATCCGACGGTAGCTCGAGCACGAGATCGCGCGCGTGACGCTCCACCAAACGACCGAGCAAAGCGTCGGCCGTGCGCTGTGGCAGGTCCAACGCCGCGCGCGGCAATTCGAGGGTATTCTCGGCGGCGCCAAAGCGCGGTGTCACGCCAAAGGCGCGCACGTATTCGCTCAGCTCGCCGGGACCTGCGTGACAAAAACCCACCCCTACGGCCGCCAGCGGCTGCCCGGTGGTTTGCCGCGCCGTGCCCAAGATCCAAGCGAACGCAAACTCGATGGCCGGCGCCGCGCCTGGACCAATGCCGATCGGCGGGCGGTGCGTGAAGCGTGCGACGTCCGCGTCGAGCGTCAGCGAGGTTGCCTGCACACCGTGAAACACCCGCTCGAACGCCACCAATCGCGTCAACCCGACACCCAACGTGGGCGCGCTGTGCACCAACTTGGCGCCAAGCGACGTAGCGGGCGCCGAGCACGCCAGCTCGGCGAGCCAGGGGCCGAAGCATCGAAGCCCCGTCAGACCCGGCAATTCGCTCCACAGCTCGAGCACGGCGCGCGCGGGCACACGCGCGTCCACGTCGGCGCTCGGGGCGTCGACCAGACCATGGCGCGCGAGCAGCGCCGGGACGTCGAGCCCGCGCGCAGCAGCGCCCGCTGCCAGTAGCCACACGCCTTGAACCGAAACCGTAGCCGCCGTCAGCACCGAAGAGCGAGCCATGCGCCGAACCAGCGTAGCAAAAGACCGGCGCGCCTACTGACAGCGAACGGAGCCAGTGGTACGAGTTTTGTTGCTGCATGCGCTTTGAGACGTCGCTGATCGCGGGCACGTTGCTCGCCGCAAGTCCGTTGCAAGGGGCGCAGCCGTTGGACCTGAGCTGGCAAGCGCCGGCCGGCTGTCCTCAAGAAAGCGCGGTGCGCGAGCAAATTCGTGCGCTGGTGCCAGCGTCGATGCTCGAGAGCGGCAACCTCAAAGCCGAAGGCACCATCGCGCGGCTCGACAAGCGCTATCGACTCAAGCTCGTGCTCACCTTCGGCGACGTCCGCGGCGAGCGCGTCATCGACTCCGACTCGTGCGGTGATTTGGCAGGAGCAGCAGCCGTCGCCCTGGGGCTGCTCCTGCAATCTGCCACGCAGCCCAGCACGACGGCTCCGAGCTCCGGCACCAGTGCGGGCGCCGGTGCGAGCGGCAGCCCAGGCACCGGCTCGCCTCCGAACACCTCCGGCAGCGCTGCGCCCGCCACGTCGAGCCAGCCCAAACCACCCGAGGTGCCCGCGCCCGAGCCATCGACCGAGCCCAAGTCGGACGGCGAGCAGCGCGCGCGACGTTGGCGCATCTTCTTGCAAGCGCCGGAGCTCGCGCTCGGCGTGGGGCCTCTGCCCGAGCCCACCATCGGCGTTGCGTTCGCACTCGGCGTGCGGGTGCGACCTTGGTCGCTCGGTGTAGGACTCCACATGCCACACGAGCAGCGCCTCGCCCTTCCGGGTACGTCTGGTGCTGGGGCCAACTTGGACTATTGGCTGGCACAGGCGTGGGTGTGCCATGGCTGGCACTCGGCAAGCTTCGAGCTTGCGCCTTGTCTCACGTTCGGCCTCGAACGATTGAGCGCGACCGGCACCGGCTCGGGCGTCTCGCCGCTTTCGGAGCGCGCGACCTGGCTATCGGTCGGGGCTGCAGCCCACGGGCGCTGGTACGTGGCCGAGTGGTTTGCGCTGTCAGCCACCGCAGGAGGACGAGTAGAGGGGGCGCGGCCCACCATCCGAATCGATGGCCTGCCCGACTACGGGCGTCTAAAACCCGCTGCTTTTACGCTGAGAGCAGGCCCGGTGTGGATTTTTTGACGGGCTCAGCGCTGGGGTCGCACTGCATTAGTGTTCCATAGCTGCACGTCCACGCGGACGAAGGAAGCGCCCCAACGTATCCTGCTTACCAGCTAGTCGTGCCCTCGTTCGAAGCCATCTACGAGCAGTACTTCGACTTCGTTTGGTCGTCGGTGCGTCGGCTCGGCGTTGGAAACGATTCCATGGATGATGTCGTGCAAGAGATATTCATCGTCGTCCATTCTCGACTGCACACGCTGCAGCACCCCGAAGCGCTTCGCAGCTGGATCTACGGCATCGTGCGGCGCACGGTCAGCGGGCATCGACGTTCGAACCACGCCAAGCTCGTGCGCGAATCCTTGGTGGCCTCCGAAGGCGCGCCCCCCGCGCCGACTCCCCTCGAGCTCACGGAGCAAGCGGGCGAGCTGAAGCTCCTGACCAAGTTGCTCAGCGGCATCGACGAAGCCAAACGCGAAGTCTTCTTGCTCGTCGAGCTCGACGAGATGAGCGTCCCCGAAGCCGCCGAGGCCTTGGAGATTCCGCTCAACACCGCGTACTCGCGGCTGCGGGCTGCACGTCAAGCGTTCGAAGAAGCGCTGGCTCGTCACACGCTGCGCACCGAAGGGGGGACCCGGCAATGTCGGAGCTGAGCCCCCAAGGTCAAGCGCTGCTGCGCGCGACGCGCGCGGCCCTGCGCCCGCAAGGCGCCGACAAGGCGCGCGTGCTGTCGAGCTTGCAAGCGCGGCTCGGTGCCCCTCCGCCTGCTGCGGCTCCAGCCGCCTCCCACCTGTCACGGGGAATCTGGGCCGCCGCCGCGGCAGCCGTCGTCGGCGTGGGTGGCGTCGTCGCCCTCGGTTTGTCGTCGGAGCCAGCGCCCATCAAGGCCCCGGCGCCCGCAGCGGTCGTGGCACCAGCGGCGCTTCCCACGCCGCCAGTAGCTGACGTAGCGCCGCCCAGCGCTCCCGTAGAAGATCCGGCGACTCCAGGGCCGGCCGCGGTGGCGCCCTCCGCGCCTGCTCGTCGCAGCGACAGGCTCGCCGAGGAAGTCGCGATTTTATCGCAAGCCGCCAAAGATTTACGAGCTGGCCGAGCCGCCGCCGCGCTCAGCGCTCTCGATGAGCACCAAAGAAGGTTTCCGAGCGGAGCGCTCACGCTCGAGCGCCGGGCTGCCCGCGCGGAGGCTCTGTGCTCGCTCGGTCGCATGCCCGAAGCCAAGGCAGAGCTCGGCTCGCTC
Source organism: Polyangiaceae bacterium (assembly GCA_036261775.1). GTDB lineage: Bacteria > Myxococcota_A > Polyangia > Polyangiales > Polyangiaceae > PMG-095. The sequence goes on from DATAKF010000359.1 coordinate 33,137, forward strand.
GCCCGCAGCGCACCCCAGTCACCGCTCACGATCCGGGCGCAAGAGCGCTGCAAGGTGCGAGCGACCAAGCCCTAGCGTCCCCGGCGACCGGCGGCCTGCGGGGGCCCTAGCCTGCACTTCACGACACTACCGGCTGACCAGAAAAAACCAGGACTTTGGAACTGGTTCCACAAACGAGACAGTGAGTTCGTCACTCGCTGAGCGGAGCTTTGCAGCGTGGGGGCGTGAAAATTCTCACCCCCTGAAAGAACTCGCTGTTTTTGGCTGGCGCGCGTGCTCGCGCTACGTCCATATTGAATTTGACCTGCGCTGCCTCGGGCAGCGCGAGCCCCCATCCATGAACGCACAGATTCTGATCGACGCGGTCGTTCGCCAAACCATGGTGCTCATCGCCCAGCTGTCGACGGCCGACGGCGTGCGCTCGCCGCTCTCCCACGTGGCGGACGAGGTGTTCATCGCCCTGGTGCGCGAGCTCGAGAGCCAGGGCGTGGGCAAGAAGGTCATCGCGGACATGTTCAGCCTGGCGCTGCGCTCGTACCAGCAAAAGGTGCAGCGCTTGACCGAGTCCGAGACGCGGCGCGGCACGACGCTGTGGAGCGCCATTCACTCCTTTTTGGCCGACCATCCTTCGGCCACGCGCGACCAGGTGCTCAAGCATTTCAAGCACGATGAAGAGCTGAAGGTACGCAGCATCTTGAGTGACTTGGTGGAGAGTGGGTTGGTCTGTCGCAGCGGAAAGGGCCAGGAAACGGCCTATCGCCTCGCCACCGACGAAGAGCTCGAACAACTGGGCACCACCGCGAGCGCCGACACCGAAGCCACTCACGCCGCGCTGGTCTGGGTGCACGTGTACCGCGAGGGGCCACTACCGCCTGCGCGCTTGGCGAAATTGCTACCCCTACCGCAACCCGCTTTGCAGGCCGCCATCCAGCGCTTGGTGCGAGAAGAGCGCATGCGCATCGAGCAGCGCCCCGACGGCCCCTACTACACGACGGAGCAATGTCTGATTCCGGTCGGCGAGGCTGCAGGCTGGGAAGCAGCGGTGATCGACCACCATCGCGCCGTGCTCAATGCGCTTGCAGCAAAGGTCGTGAGCGGCAAGCACACGTCCGCCGCAGCTGACGAAGTCGGAGGGACGACCTGGTCCTTCGATCTGTGGCCAGGGCATCCACGCGAACAAGAAGTCAGAAAGCTGCTATCGTCGTTGCGCAGCCAGGTCGTGCCGCTCTGGAACGACGTCGCGGCCTACAACCAAGAGCATCGTCCGGCGCACACCTACAAGGTGACCGTGTACTGCGGGCAGTACCTGGTCATGGACGAGGAAGAGCACTCATGAATCACAGCAAATTCCCCGGTTTTGCCCTGTGCTTCTGGCTCACGACGGGGCTCTTCGGCTGTGAGCCGCCGGCGGCTGGGCCCCAAGGCGACAGCCACACCAATTGGCTGCGTACCTGCAATACCGACGACGAGTGCGGCGGTTTGAGTTGCCTATGCGGCGTTTGCACCGCGCCCTGTAGCACCGAGGCCGCCTGTAGCGTCGCGCCCGGCGCTTCGTGTCTACCGGCAACTCACGGGGGCAGCGTCGCGTTGTGCGCTGGGCAAGCGGCACCGCATGGCGGCATGTGTCTGCCGACCTGCAGCACGTCGGACGAATGCGCCTCCGGGCAAGCCTGCGTGGCAGGAGCCTGCCAACCCACGGCCACCCCCAACGCGAGCATTGCGGTCGATACGACCCAGTCGTTGCAACGCCTGACCGGGTTTGGCGCCACCGTTGGCTACGCCGAGGACGAGATTGCGGCGTATTCGGACCAAGCCGCCTTGGCCCAGGCCATGTTCGCGGGTCTCGGTCTCGACGTGCTGCGCTTCCGCAATCGCTATACGGACGCCAATGAGCCGCCGCTGCAGGCGGCTGCGGACATCGTCGCGGCCGCCGCCAGCAGCTTGGGCCGCGCGCCGCTCGTGCTCTTGGGCTCCTGGAGCCCGCCAGCCGCGTTGAAGCAAAATGGCAGCACTTTTTGCTCCGATCCTGCGACGTGTACCCTGACCAAGACGGCTTCTGGCGGCTTCGACTACGCAGGGCTCGCCGCACACTGGCGAAGCTCGCTCGAGGCGTACGCGCGCGTCGGTGTGCTGCCGGACTACATCGGTATCCAGAACAATCCAGACTGGAGCCCTTCCGGTGGCGCGTCGCTCGAAGCCTGCAAGTTCTTGCCGCGCGAAGGCACCGAGAACGTCTTCGTGGGCGGTGTCAGCAAACCCATCCAGTATCCGGGCTACGACCGCGCCCTGGCCGCCGTCGTCGGGGCCTTGGCCGAGCTGCCGACTCAGCCGCACGTCTTGGCGCCCGAGCTGAGCCGTATCGTGGGTGCCAAGGACTACATGAGCCGGCTCGACCGAGCGACCGTCGACGCCGTCGCGCATCACATGTACGGCGCCGATCCCAACGCGCTCGACCTAGCAAGCTTGGAAGAGCTGGCGCAGCTCGGCACCGACATGCAGATGCCGCTCTTCCAAACCGAGATGCAGGCCGACGGCTTCGGTACCGCGCTCTTGATTCACCACTCTTTGGCGGAGGGCGGCGCGTCGATGTACCTGCAGACCGCGCTGGTCGGGCCGCTTTCAGGCCCCGCCATCAATCCGAGCGCGCTGATTGGGCTCGAAGGCGAGCGCATGGTGCTGCAAGATCCCTATTTCGCGATGAGCCATTTCTCGAGGTTCACCGATCCGGGCTGGTCGCGTGTGGCGGTAAAGGCCAGCGCGCCAGGGCTCTTGGCTTCGGCCTGGCTTTCACCGTTGCACGACGCGCTCACCATCGTGCTCATCAACGCCGGGGCAGACTCGCTGAACGTGGCGCTGGATTTGGGAGCCGACCAGGTGCGCTCGGCCGAGCTGCGTCGCACCATCTTCGACGGGACGGAGCGCTTCGCCGACTTGGGCGACTGGGCCGCGACGTCGACGGTCTCGCTGCCGCCGCGTTCGCTGGCAACGATCAGCATCGAAGAGTAGCGTTCAGAGCGAGTCGCGAATCGTCACGTCGTCCACGTAGAGAACGGTGTTCTCTGGCGTGAGCGCGACCGCGAGGTTGCCGACGTACCATTCGCCGTAGGCGCCCTTGTCCGTCACTAGGTCGGTGAGGCGGAGCCCCAGCTCTCCGTCTTGATACACCGCGAGCTCGCCAGTCGCGTCGGTGGAGCGGCTCAGGTACGCCGTAAGCTGAAACCACTCGCCGATCGGAACGCTGGGCAGATTGGTGGTTGGCCGCACTAGTGGCCGGAAGTGGTCGTAGACGAAGAGCTGGAAAGAGCCGTCGGCTTGTCGAGCGAGCGAAAGATCCCAGGTGCCGTCAGCAGGCTGGACGCCGTTTCCACCGCGGAAGTGCATCAAGTTCCAGTTATTGGCGGCCGTGGGCGCTTCTGGGATGAAAAAGTACGCGCTGTAGTACGCCGCACGCGGCAACTCTCCCGGGCGCACACAGCGCGCCTGCAGACCGTCGAAGCCTCCGTCCGTAACCAAGCTGAAGGCCGCCGCCGAGTTGCCAGAGTGAGTGGGTGAGCTGACGGTTGCGTAGCCAGCGCGCGCAGCCGCGTAGCAGTAGCCGCCAGCCGCCACGTAGTCGCAAAATTCGTTCTCGAAGCTGGTCGACCACGGCATCGTTACCGGGGCCGTCATCGAGACGCTGGCTTCACCGCTTGCGGCGTCGCAGCTTGCCGGACCGCCTGCTCCGCCAATGCCTCCGTCACCGTCGCCGCCTTCGCCACCCTCGCCGCTCCATTTGCCAACTATCAAATCCGGCTCGCAGCCAACCAAGAATGAGAAAAGCGCGAGCGAGCCAACCAACGCGCGCGGGCCCACGCTTTTTTGACGGAACGCGCTGCCCGTAGGCACTGCTTGAAGGGCCTGCGTTTCTTGTCGGGCTCGTTGATTCAGCAACGTCTTCCTCGCGGCACCTCACCAAACAGTGACGGTTGCCATTTAAAAACGCAATGCTCCTGACGAAGCTCCATCGCGCTCGGCTGCGCCGCGCCTTCCAATTGACGCTCGCAGGCTTGGCCTGCAGCGCCGCAGCGTGCTCGCCCGCCGACGAGCGCGAGCCCACGGACGCCCAGGGAGGCAGCGCGGGTGTGAGCACCCAAGCCGGCCGCCCCAGCGGCGGGACGAGCGCTGGCATGCCCGTCCAGGTCGGCGGCGCCAACCCGGCAGGCGGCGCGAACGCGGGTACCAACGCCGGCGGAAGCGGCGGGCAAGGCGGCACGCTAGGGCAAGCCGGCATGGCCGGCGCAGGCGGCTCAAGCGCGACCGCCGGAAACGCCGGTAGCAGCATGGCCGGAACGGGCGGCAGCAACACAGGCGGGAGTGGCGGCTCAGGTGGCGGCGCCGCCTACCGGCCCTGCCCGACCGACGGCAGCGCCTGCAAGATCTTGCCGCTCGGCGACTCCATCACTTGGGGCATCCAATACGACGGGGCGTACCGGGTGCAGCTATTCAGCAAAGCGCTGGCGGACGGGCACAAGATCACTTTTACCGGCTCGGTCAGCAACGGGCCGAACATGGTGAGCAATCAGCCGTTCCCGAGGGCCAACGAGGGGCACAGCGGCTGGCGCATCGATCAGATCACCGGTCTCGTGCCAAAGCCAGCGCTCGATACCGTTCCGCACATCGTGCTGCTCATGATTGGCACCAACGACGTGTACGCGGCCTCCGGCCAAGCCACGATGCCCGAGCGCCTCGGCGGCTTGCTCGACAAGCTGACTAGTGCCGCCCCCAACGCGCTGATCGTGGTCGCCAAGATCACCCCGCTCAACAACGCGGGCTCCAACGCCACCATCAAGACGTACAACGACGCCATCCCCGGGCTCGTGCAAACGCGCGCTGCCGCGGGCAAACACATCATTCTCGGCGACATGAACACTGGCTTCACGTCTGCCATGCTGAGTAACGACGGCGTCCATCCCAACAAGTCGGGCTACGACTTCATGGGCGACACCTGGTACAAGCTCATCAGCTCGTTCTTGCCGTAGGGCGCGTCGTCGCCGGCCAGCGGCCGCCGCTCCGCCGCTAGTTGGGCTTGGCCATCGAGGTTCCGTGCAGAGCAGTCGTCGCGAGCGGGGTCGTAGCCTTGATGGCAGCTTCGATGTTCTTGACGCCGTTCAGGTTGCCAGTCAGCTGCTCCACGCTCAGCGCGTAAATCGTGAACGCGTAGGTGTCGGTGTTGGTCGTGTTGCCAATCGCGTTCGGACAAGGGCCGAAGTAAGCGTTGGCGGGCAAGTTGTCGAAGCCGTTGGCGGGGCTGAACTGCTTTGCCGTCACGGGTGACGTCAAGGTGGCCCCGGCCGGCAGGTTCTGCGGCAACGCCAGCGTGGCCGCCGGAATGTCCCAGATTACCCAGTGGTAGCCGTTGGCGTTGTTCTTGGCGACCAGCGTCTCGTCCAAGAACGTGATCGCGTAGCTCTTGGTGCCTGCGGGCCCCGCCGTCCAAGCCAGCGCCGGGGAACGCCCTACGCCCGCGCAGGTCAAAGCATCGGCGAAGACCGCGCCTTCGACGTGCTCGGAGCTGGTGAGCTTGAAGGCGCCGCCGCCTCCGACGCCACTGCCCGCAACGCCGCCCGCAGCGCCGCTGCCACCCGAACCACCGCTGCCGCCCGTCGCCGCGCCGCCGCTGCCGGCGCTACCGCCCGTCGCCGTGCCGGCGGAGCTACCGCCCGCTCCCCCAGTCGAGGAACCGGCCGTCGCAGGGCTGCCCGCAGTCGCAACCGCACCTGCTTGGCCTGCTTGAGCGGCAGCGGTGCCGGCCGTGGACGTCGCGCCAGCCGTCGGCGCGCTGCCGGCCGAGCCTTGGGGCGACGTCGCGTTGCCGCCGTCACTGCAGTGAGTGAGCAGCAGCGCTCCCAAGCTCAAACACCATTGCGTGCGGGAAATTGGCTTCAACATGCGATCACTCCGAGCAACTCGCTTGGGGGTCGGCCCTCCCGCCTGAGTACGCCGCCGCAGCCAGCGTCGAAAGGCGAGCAATTCCTCGCCGGGTCCGTGAACGTTTGAACGAGGCCGCGAATCCTCGTCGTGGCGCCGCGACGCGAGCGGCCGCAAAACGGGAACATCTCTCGACCTCGGTTGTCCAAGCTCGACCCCCGCTGGAGCGCACAGCTAAAATGGCAATGATTCCGGATATTTTGCACGCTTCTCCCAGCCGCCGCATCGATCTGGAGCGTACCAAGCTGGCTGTGACGCTGGCGTTCGCGAGCGGCTCCGCTGGTGGGCTCTTTGCCGAGGCGCTCGACGCTGCCTCGTTCGCTCCTTCCAGCTGGCGAGCCAGTGAGTTCGCGAGCGAGCTCTTTCTGCAACGCTTCGTGACTCAGTGCCTGCGCGCCAAGGTCGCCGGCACGCAGCCGGTGATGCACACGCGACACCTCTACGAGCTGCTGTCGCGCCCACCGGCCGAGCTCGAGACCGTGCAGTTTCGACGCAACATTCTGTTCGAGCTCACCACCGAGCCGAAGCTGCGCGCGTCCTTCGAAGGCCTCTACACGGACCTGTGCCGCTTGCGCGGCTTGCTCGAGAACCCCGCCGGGATCCGCGTCTGGGATCAAAACCGCCGCCGCCTCGACGTGCTGCAGATCTTCAAGTCGCTCCTCGATCGGATGGCCGACGCCTTTGCCGGGGCCAGCTCGGGGCTTCGACGCCTGAGCCAATTCGGCGGCGAGGTGCGCGCCAGCGAGCCGTACCAGGCGCTCAGCGACTTGCTCAAGTGCGACGCGCGCCTCGCCGCCGTGGACGTGCGGGTCGCGGTCGGGGCCGACGGCAGCGTGAACGGCTTTCAGGTTTTGGCGGTAAAAGAGAGCCAAGACAACCCGTTCGTGAATCCGGTCTGGCGCCGCTGGCTGGCCAAGCTGGAGCTGTTCATTCGCGGCTACCGCTTCAGCGACGGCGAGATCTTGGCCCGACTGGTGGACGCGGTGGTGTCCGGTCTCGAAGAGGAGCTCGTGAGTCTGGTCCAGTTGCTTGGCGATCTGGAGTTTTACCTGGGCGCGCTCAGCTTCAAGGACCAGGCAGAAGCTGCGGGTCTCGGCGTGTGTCTGCCCGAGTTCGTGGAAGCGAGTGCGCCGCGTGAGCTCACGGGCTTGTTCAATCCGCTCTTGCTCATGAGCGGCATCGTGCCCGTCGCTTGCGACGTCGAGAGCGAGCGCTTGGCTTCGACGTCGCTCATCACCGGCCCCAACTCGGGCGGCAAGACGCGGCTCTTGCAGTCGCTCGGCTTGACCCAGCTGCTGGGGCAATGCGGCTTGTACGCGCCGGCTCGAAGCGCGCGCATCGCTTGGGCTTCGGGCCTCGTGGCATCCCTCATCGAAGAAGCCAAGGCGGACCAAGCCGAGGGGCGCCTGGGCATGGAATTGATGCGGATTCGCAGCCTGTTCGAGCGGCTCCAACCCGGCTCACTGGTGCTCCTGGACGAGCTTTGCTCCGGCACCAATCCTTCCGAAGGCGAGCAAATCTTCGAGCTCGTGGTGACCATGATGAGCCAGCTTTCGCCACAAGCCTTCATCACCACGCACTTCTTGGCCTTCGCCAAGCGGCTGGAGCAGTCGAGCAAGATCCCGAATCTGGCCTTTCTCCAGGTAGAGCTCGACGAGCAGCGTCGCCCCACCTACCAGTTTGCGCGTGGCGTGGCCGGCTCGTCTTTGGCGGCGCACACCGCAGAGCGACTGGGCGTGACGGCGGAGCAACTGTCGGCGCTCATTCAGCAGAACCTGCGAGTGCGGCAGCTCGGGGACGTCTCGGGGGCCAGCTAGTGGGTACGCTGCTCGTGACCCGCCGCATGTCGCCGGAGCTGGCGGCGCGCGTGCTCGCGTCCGTGCGGGGTCAGCAAGGCGGCGCTGGTCGACAACGGCTCCTCAAGGCCTTGCTGCGCTTCCTCACCGTCGCAGCGCTGATCAGCGCCGTAGGTTTGTTCTTTTACCTGCGCTCCAAGAACGCGACCGAGCTGAGTCGGGCGCGCTCGGCCCTCCTGAGCAGCATGCTGGAGCACAGCAGCAAGCTGAGCCGCACCGACACCGAGCTGGGCGGCCGCGTCGAGACGGCCGTCGCGCTGCACAGCTCCGCTACCTATCCGGGCGACCAAATCTCCGATGATTTGCGCAGCGAGGCGCAGCTGGTAGCCGCCTTGAGCGAGCCCACTCTGTACCTGCGCGGCTCGCTCGATGGGCTCTCTCGCCCGGCCCGCGTTTCGGAGCTGGCCGCGAGCTCTTTCAAGGACGCCTTCGTGCTGTGCTTGCTGGCACCACCCGAGGCGCGCAGCGAGAAAGCGCTGCGAGCCAAGGCCAGCGCTGCCCACGCGCAAGGACCCAGCATGCAGGTCGCCACTCACATCGAGCGCGTCGAGCCGCTGCTGCGCGCCCTGCCGTTTCTGGGCCCTGCCTTCAAGGCCCGCGTCGTCGCCGCCGAAACCAGCGCAGCCGTCGCCACGCTGCGGCGCTATTTCGAAGCCGCCCCGGTGCAGGCCGCCGTGCGCGCCGCCAAGGCCAGGCAGTTGTTGCTCGTCATCGACGAACCCAGCACCACCAAAGCCCCCACCGAGCTGGATGGCGAGCGCCCCCACGCGGTGCGGGTCGTGCTGACGGATCTCAGAACCGGCGAGCTGCGCCTACGCCTACGCAAAGACGTCGACCCAGGCTGGCTCTCGGACAATGCCCGCGCTCAGTTTGCGAGCGGCATCGACAGCTGCAGCCTTGCGCTCGACGTTCGGGCCGCGCTCGGAGCACCCTAAAGTCGCTCAGCCCCGAGCCGGGTCGTCCGCGCCGAGCGGCAGTCGAATGGTCGCCAGCGCGCCGCCACCGACGGCGTCGCCCAGCACCAGGCTGCCGCGGTGCTTCTGCACGATCGAGTAGGCGATCGACAGACCGAGCCCCGTACCCTGCCCCACGGGTTTTGTCGTGAAAAATGGCTCCAAGATCCGCTCGCGCAGCTCCCGCGGAATGCCTGGCCCGGTATCGGCGATGGAGATGACGTAGCTGCCCGCCTGCTGCCCCGCCGCGATGGTTATCTTGCCCGGGCCTTCGATGGCGTCGATCGCGTTGGCCACCAGGTTGAGCAGCACCTGATTCAAGAGCGCCGGGTAACAATCGAGCAGCTCGGGCTCGCCGACGCTTACCTCGACCTGGATGCGGTCGCCGGTGCGGTGCTGCAAGATGGTGAGCACTGAATCCAGGCATTCACGAATACTAACCAGCTTGCGCTCGCCCTCGTCCAAACGCGAGAAGGTGCGCAGTTTGACTACCAGATCGCGAATGCGCTCGAGCCCGATGCCGGCTTCGTCCAGCCGAGACTGCGCGCGTGTCCAATGCTGGTGCGCGGTCTCGGGCAAGGGCTGGGCAATTGCCTGCAGAAACTGGGCTTGGCTGCGCTTGATGGTGTCCAGATGACTGAGCACGAAGGCCAGCGGGTTGTTGATCTCGTGGGCGACGCCAGCGACCAGCTCGCCCAGCGAGGCCATTTTTGCGGACTGCACCAGCTGAGCTTGCGTGGCTTGCAGATCGTCGTAAGCGGCGCGCAATTCCGCGTGTTTTTGCTCCAGCTGCAGGTTGGCGTCGGCGAGCTGTCGGCGCCCCGCGTACAGCTCCAAAAAGATGCGCACCTTGCTGCGAAGCACGTCCGGATTGAGCGGCTTGAACAGAAAATCGACGGCGCCCGACCCGTAGCCTTGCAGCACGTTGTCCGGAGAATTGTGCGTCGCGGTCAGAAAAATGATGGGAATGTCCCGCGTGGCCGAGTTCATGCGCACGTGACGCGCTACTTCGTAGCCGTCCATCTCCGGCATCTGCACGTCGAGCAGCATGACCGCGAACTCGCGCTTCAACAGCAGCCGTAGCGCGTTCTCACCCGAGCTGGCTTTGACGACCTCACAACCCAGGCCATCGAGCAGCGCCTCGGCCGCGACCAAGTTGGCCGCCACGTCGTCGACTACCAATACGGAGGCGCGGCCGCCAGGGTCGCGCGCGGGTGCGGCCGGAGCTTTGCTCATCATGAGGCGCTCCGACGGCGGAAGATGCGCTCGGCGGTCGACACGTCTTCGTAGTGCGGGCGCTGGCTGGGCGAGAGCGCTTCACTCGAGCCCAAACACAAGAAACCTCGACGAGCCAAGCCGTCGTCGAACAGGGCCGACACGCGCTGCCGCAGCTGCGCACCGAAGTAGATCAGCACATTTCTGCAGAAGATGACGTGCATTTCACCGAGCGAGTAGTCGCTGACCAGGTCGTGTTGAAAGAAGTGCACGTTGGCGCGCAGCTCCTCGCGCACCGAGATTCGGCCGTAGGCGCGCGACCAATAGCGGTCGAAATCTGCGGTGCCGCCCGACGCGTAGTAGTTCTGGGCGAACGCCGGCAGATCTTGCTCGCTGTAAACGCCTTCACGCGCGTGTTCGAGCGCCACGCTGCTGATGTCCGTGGCGTAGATCTGCGCACGCCGATACAGGTTGGCCTCGGTGAGCAAGATGGCGCTAGCGTAGACTTCCTCACCCGAAGCGCAGCCCGCGTGCCAAATCTTGATCTCGGGGTACGTGCGCAAGACCGGGATCACCAGCTCGCGAAACGCTCGGTAGAAGCTCGGGTCGCGGAACATCTCGGTCACCCGGACGGTCAACACGTCGAGCACGGCGCTGAAGTCTGCGGGGTGATGGATCACGCGATGCTGCAGCTCGCCCAAATGAACCGCGCCGATTTTTGCAGCCGCGGCCAGCACCCGCCGCTCCATGGAATCTGCCGTGTACTGCCGAAAGTCGTAGCCGTGCCGGGCATAGATCGCCTCCAAAACGAGCCTTACCTCCAGCTGCTGTAGGTCCTCGGCAGCCATCAGCTCGCCCCCGGGTTCACCCACGCGTGCAATGTCGCGAGCAGCTTCTCGCCGTCAATCGGCTTGGGCAGGTAGTCACTGGCGCCAGCGTCGAGGCAGCGCTCGCGTTCACCCTTCATCGCCTTGGCGGTCAGGGCAATCACGGGCAGGCTGGCGAAGCGGGCGTCTCGGCGCAGGCGACGCATGGCCTCGTAGCCGTCCATTTCGGGCATCATCACGTCCATCAACACGCCGCGAATGTCCCCGTGGCTCTCGAGCGCCTCCAGCGCCTCGCGTCCCGTCTCGACCGTCACCAGCTCGGCGCCCTTGCTACGCAGCAGCGCCGAGAGCGAGTACACGGTGCGCATGTCGTCCTCGGCCAGCAGCAGCTTGACGCCACGCAAGGAGACTTCGCTCTTGGGCGGCTCGATGCCAAGCGGCGCCCCGCCTTGCCCCTTCACGTGGCTCACGAACAGCCGCAGCTCTTCCAGCAGGCGCTCCTCGGAGTGACCGTCCTTCAGCACCACCGCTTCGGAATAGTGGGCAAGCTCCCGAGCTTCGCGCTTGGTCAAGGCTCGCCCGGTGTGGATGACCACGCGGGGCGATGGAAGCTCGGGCCGTAGCCGTAGCTCCGCCAAAAGGCTCAAGCCGTCCATATCGGGCAGCCCCAGGTCCAAGATCATGCAACCCACCCCGCCTTGGCTCAGCACGTCGAGCGCGGCGGCGGCGCTGGCCACGTGCCTGACTGTAAAACCCGCCCTTTCCAGCAGGCCTCGCAGCGTGTCGCCCTGAACCACGTTGTCCTCGACGATCAAGATCTGCTGCGACAGCTCGCGCAGCGGTACCAGGGTACGCACCACGCCCGCCAGCTCCACGTGAGTCGCTGGCTTGACCAAGTACCCAATGGCGCCGAGCGCTAGCCCTCGCTCGGGCGCGTCGACCCCCGACACGAAGTGCACGGGAATCGAGCGCGTGGCGGGCGACTGCTTCAGGCGCTCGAGCACGCTCCAGCCGTCCAGGTCGGGCAGCTTCACGTCCAAAATGATTCCAAGCGTCTTGCCAACTTGCGCCAACCGCAGAGCCTCGGCGCCGGTGCCAACCACGATGGCCTTGAGGCGACGGGCATGCGCAATCTCCACGAGTTGTTCGGCGAGCACGCTGTCGTCCTCGACGATGAGCAGGTGCGGCTCCTGCTCGGCGAGCTTGCCTCGATCGTCCTCGACCGCGCGCGGCGGAGCCTTGAACAGCGTGCCCCGAATCTGCACGGCCGGCTCTGCGCGCTCCGGGAGGACGCAGCTGAAGGTCGTGCCCACCTCGCCAGCGGGCTGCAAGAACAGCTCGCCACCCAAGAGGCGCGCCGATTCGCGAGCGATCGACAGACCGAGCCCCGTGCCGGCGTGGCCGCGATTGGAGCGACCGTCGACTTGCTCGAAGGGCGCAAAGACCCGCTCGCGCGCCGCCTCGGGAATGCCGACGCCCGTATCGATCACGTGAAACGCGATCGCTCGTTCACGCTCGAGCTTGGGCGCGGCGGCGGCCCCGCCAGGCCAAGGGCGGCCGATCTGCAGCGTGATCTGCCCCCGCTCGGTGAACTTCAAGGCGTTGCCCAGCAGGTTGGTCAAGATGCGCTCCACCCGCAGCCGATCGGTCAAAATGCTGAACGGCGCGTCGGCGTCGATGCTGAGCGCGAGCTTCAAGCCCTTGGCCGTCGCGGCGGGCTCGAACAAACGCCTGGCGAAGGCGACGAAATGAGTCACCTCCACCGTCTCCAAGCTGAGCTCCTGCTTGCCGGCTTCAATCTTGGAAAGATCGAGCACCTCGTTGATCAGCGTCAGCAGGTCTTGGCCGGCAGAGTGCACGGTGCGAAGGTGCTCGACTTGTTTGGTGCTGAGGTTACCGGCTTCGTTTTCGGCCAGCAGGTGCGACAGCAGCAGCATGCTGTTGAGCGGGGTCCTGAGCTCGTGCGACATGTTAGCCAGAAACTGCGACTTGTACGAGCTGACACGGTTCAGCTCTTCCGCCTGCTCTTCGAGCCCCTGACGCGCCGCTTCGAGATCGCCGTTTTGTGCCGCCAGGACGCGGCGCTGTTCCTCGACTTCTTCGTTGGTACGACGCAGCTCCTCTTGCTGCGCCAAGAGCTCCTGGTTGTTGAGGCGCAGCTCCTCTTCTTGAGCCGTCAGGCGTTCGGCTTGGGCCTGCGTCTCTTGCAGCAAAGCGGCGCGGTTGGCGCTGGCGCGAGCGCCCGTCAAGGCGATCACGAGCGTGGAGCGCACCGTCAAGAGCAGCTCGCGTTGAACCTCCGAACAAGCCTTCAGCAGCCCCAACTCGATCACGCCGCGCTTTTCGCCGAAATACACCAGCGGCAGCAGCAGCAGCTGGCGCGGTGAGCTCTCACCCAAGCCCGACCGAATGGTCATGTAGCCTTCCGGCAGGTCGTCGACGATCGTGAGCTCGCCGGACAACGAAGCTTGGCCGACCAAGCCTTCACCTTCTTTGAAGCTGGGCACGACCGCGACGACGTCCAACTTGCGTCCGCCGGCAAAGGTCGCTGCCAAGCGCAGCTCGCCGCCGTCCTCGTGGGTGTAGATGGCACCCTGCAGCGCGTCCAGCTTGCCGGCCAAGAACTTGAGCGCGCGTTCGGCGACGGCCTGCGGCTCCTGCTCACCGCGCAGCTCTTCGAGCAGGCCTACCTGCGCTGCCTTCAGCCATTCGTCGCGGTCGCGCTGCTCCGAGAGCCTTTGCAGGCTCCCGGCCATCTGGTTCGCCTCGCGCGCCACGGCACCCAGCTCGTCGCTGCCGAGCAGCGGAATCGGCCGCGCAAAGTCGCCCGTACCAAAGCGCTGAAAGCCGCTCGACAGCTGCCCCACCGACTGCAAGATGCCGCGGCTGCCCCACAGCGCGAGGCCCGCTACCACCAAGATTCCGGCGATGGTGATGCCCAGCCGCAGCCGCCCCGCCGAACGGTTCACGTCGCGCACGGCCTCGAACGAGCGCGCCAGCTCGTCGCGGTCGAGGCTGGTGTTGCGCTTGACCAACGCGGCTGCTTTGGCTTGCAGCGCCTGCATGCGCGCGACGTCTTGCAGCAGCACCTCACCCGCTTCGCCCGCGATCATGCGCCGCGAAACGTCGCGCGCGGATTCGTAGTAGTCCTGAATCGCCCAACGCAGCGCGGCCGCTTGAGTTGGGTTCAACGCAGCCCCAGAGTGGCCGATCAGCTCGAAGATGGCGGTCTTGCGCTCTGCGGCTGCTTCCAGCGCCGCAAGCTCCTGCGCCGCCACCGCGTCCTGCATCGCGCGCGACAAGCGCTCCAGCTCGGCCTCCATACGCGGCCCCAGCTCGGCCTTCGGGATCAAGCGCCGCTCGACGTCGTCCAGCTCTTGCGTCTGGCGTATGCCCATCAGCGAGCTTCCGACGAGCACGGCCACCAGCGCCAGCAGGGCGACCCCGAAAATCAACAACAGCTTGGCGCGAAGGGTGGCGGTCACATCGACTCCTACTGAACCTGAAGCTCTCGCGTGCCGCCGAGCTTGGCGCCGCTCGACACATAACCGACGGCTCCCGGGTTGCGCTCGACGTACTCGATCACGGCGGCGTCCGACTCGAGCTCGGGCGGCGGTACGTCCCGCCCCGAAAAGATGCGCTGCTGCCAGTAGCTGCGCACCGCCGCGACGGTTCGTTTCAAGATGCTACGTGAAAACACGCGGCGCACCGGGTTGCTGGGGACCTGATCGAGGGGACGAATGGTCTCGCCGCTGGGCCAACGCGTCACCTTCTTCAAGAAAGCATCTGCCAAAAAGCTGGGCGAGGCGCTGCGCGCGGCGTTGCTCGGATGCACCACGACGCGCAGCTCCGCCGCGTCCGCTGCGCCCACGACGCGCGGCACGCTCGCTAGGCTCGAAGCCAGCGCGAGCGCGACCAGCCACGCCCACGGTCCCCGGCGGCCCCCAGGGCTGCGGAGCTTACGTGACTGTGGCGGCTGCATCTGGCTAGACATGACCACGGCTCTAGAAGTACGCGGTCGTCTTCAGCAAGAAGAGACCCCAGTTCTTGGTGAGGGAGTCGAGTGGCTTGTTGTCGTTCAACTGACTGTTGAGCCCGCCCGTGCCGTGCATGAAGTGACCTTCCAGCTTGACGAGCCAGTTCTGCGTCACGTCGAAGCGCAGTGTCGCGGCCACGTCGTGCTGGTAGGTCGAGCGCCGCTTGATCGGCTTTTCGACGTTCGGAAAGTAGGCGGAGTAGTAAAGGCCCGGCGTGAACCAGTGCCGCACCTGGTACGAGCCCATCACGTAGTAGCCTTGGCTCGTAAACTCCATTTCCGGCGTCAAGAGGTTCGTCCTGTAGGTCGCAAAATTACGGCCGAACTCGGCAGCCAACGTCAGGCGCTCTTGCTGATACTCGACGGACGCAACCCACAGCTTGACCGGTAAACGAAACTTGATGTCGCCGGTAAAATCAGGCGCCAACAGGCCCTGGGCGACGTAGGCGGCTTGCTGGTCCGGCGTGGGCGCGAACTCGAATTCGAAGCGCGTGGCTTGCAAGCTGGTCCCGAGCTGCAAACCTTGGATGGGCGGGCGATACATCACGCGCCCGCCCACGTCGTAGGTAACGTCGAAGTCCTTCAGCTGGGCGGAAGCGTCCGCGGTGTTCACGTAGATCGTGCCACCGTAGGCTCTGTACTCCAGCGCCCCCGCTGCGCCGAGCGGTACGTCACCGTAAATTTCGCCGCCCGTCTGAGCGAACAAGCTCTCGCGGTTGGCTACTGGATACAAAGATTGCGGCAGCAAGATGGGCACACGCCCCGCGTCGACGTCGTTGGCCTCGTTGTACAGGCCCCAAGGCAGCTTGGTCTTGCCCGCGCGAATACCGAGCCAGTCGAAGATCCGGTAATCCAGGTAGTACCAGTCGAACTGCGGCGAGTAGTTGCCGAGCGGCCCCAAGTCGTGAGTGAAGAGCTGAATCCCGACACGCAGTTTGTCACTCAACGGCTTCGTGAAGTTGATGCCCACTTCGGTGAAGTCGAAGCTGCCTTGCTTGCGCGCCGTGTCAGCCAAATAGTCGTTGTGAGTGGTCTTGAGGTAGCCCTGGCTCACGAAACCGTGAATCTGCAAGTCGGACGGCTCGGCCGCCTCGGCCTGCGCCAAAGCAGCCGATGCTCCACACAGAATCGCTACCGCAGCCTGAACCGCCGTCGCCCTGCGCATGATGCTCTGTCCCTGCCAGTCACCATAGGCGACCGACGCCTTGGCTCTGAATCACCAAGGTTTGCGAATTTCCACGACTCTTGTCAACGCTCGCAACACGGAACAGCCCGAGTTCGGAGCGACTCGTACAATTCACACAAAGTGCGGATTCGGTACAATCGGTCGCTCGGTCTGGCAATGTGCTCGCAACGTGGGCGAGTCAAATTGCCCCGCTCAATTTGGCGTCGAGTCATGGTCTCCTAAACTTCATGCAAGCAGGCGGCTCTGCGCACAGCCGGAGCTCAGGCATTCGCGGAGACCTTCCGCATATTCTGGTCGTCGACGACGAGAAGCAGGTGCTCGTCGCGCTCGAGGATCTCCTCGAGAACGACTTCCGGGTGACCGCCACGGACGAGCCGCAACGCGCGCTGCGCATTGCCGAGGAAGATCCGAGCATTTCCGTGGTGATGTCCGATCAACGCATGCCCGCCATGACGGGCGATGAGCTGCTGACGCGGCTGCGCAAGAGCTCCGACGCCACGCGCATCTTGTGCACCGGCTATGCGGATCTCACGGCGGTCGTGCGCTCGGTGAACGAAGGCAACATCTTCGCCTACGTGACCAAGCCTTGGGACGGCGTCGACCTACGCTTGAAGATCCAGCACGCCGCCGACTACTACCGGCTCAACCACGAGCTGGCCTACGAAAAGCAGCTGCTCGGCGACCTGATGCGCAGTATGCCGGACGCTATCTTCTTCAAAGATGCGGAGCACCGCTATGTCCGCGTGAATGCGGCATTTCTCGACTTTTTCGGGGCGGCTGAGTCAGGCTCGGTCCTCGGCAAGCGGCTGAGCGAGCTCACGGAGGGGCACGCGCAAGGTGTCCGCATCGAGCAGCTCGAGCGACGACTGCTCGCCGACGGCGTCCCGCAACGAGACTTGCTGGAGTGCACCACGGCCGACGGCAAGAAGCGTTGGCTGTCGACCACGCGCGCGGCGGTACAGGCACCCGACGGTACCACCATCGGGCTCATCGGCATTTCCCAGGATATCTCCGACAGCATTCGGACCCAAGACGCCTTACGCGCCAGCGAGGAGCGGCTGCGGCTGGCCTTCCTGGCGGCCAACGCCGGGCTGTTCGACTGGAACCTGCTCACCGGCGAGACTCTCTACTCGGCCACCACGGCGGGGCTGGAGACACTTGGACACACCGCCGGCGAAGACTTTGCGGAGCTGGAAGCGCGCGTCCACCCCGACGACGTCGGCAACCTGCGCGCGGCTATCAACGCGCACTTCGAGCACCAAAAGCCGCTCAAGTCCGTCGAGCTGCGCATTCGCAACGCCGAGGGCACCTACCGTTGGTACGAGATCGACGCCCAGGCCGCCTTCAACGACGCCGGGCGCCCCGTGCGCTTGGTCGGCGCGCTCGTCGATGTCACCGAACGGCGCGAGCGCGCGCACAGGCTGGAGCGGCTCGATCACCTCACGCGCCACGACGAGCTGACCGGGCTGCCCAATCGCGCGCTGTTCTCGACCGAGCTCAGCCGCCAGCTGGAGTCGTGCCGCACCCACAACGAGCGCCTGGCCCTGATCGCGATCGACATCGTACGCTTCCGCCAGGTCAACGAAACGCTGGGGCGGCGCGGCGGTGACGAGCTGCTGCAAGAGGTCGCGCGCAGGCTAGGCGGCGTCGTACGACCCAAAGATCTGCTGGTGCGCTTCGACAGCAACTCCTTCATCGTCATCATGAGCGGCGTGAGTCATGAATCGGACGCGGCGCAGTGGTTTCAAGAAGCCGCGATGCCCGTCCTCGGTGAGCCGCTGACGATTCAGGGCACCGAGCTACGGCTCTCGACCAAAGCGGGCATCGCGCTGTTTCCTTCGGACGGCGGCACCGAGGACGCGCTGGTCGCCAATGCCGAGGCCGCGCTGAAGCAGGCCAAGCACAGCGCGCAGCCCTACCTGTTCTACGCGCCGACCATGAACAGCCGCGTCTCGGAGCGGCTACGCCTGGAGTCGAAGCTGCGCCGCGCCCTGCTGAAGGACGAGTTTCTGCTCTACTACCAGCCGAAGATCGAGCTCAAATCCGGCCAAATGCTCGGCGTGGAAGCGCTGATTCGCTGGCGCGATCCGGAGGTCGGCCTCGTCCCACCAGGCAGCTTCATCCCCCTCCTGGAAGAGACCGAGCTGATCTTGCCCGTGGGCAAGTGGGTGATCGAGCGAGCCGCGCAGCAGTACACCGAGTGGCTCGCGCTAGGATTGGAGGTGCCGCGCATTGCGGTCAACGTCTCGGCCTTGCAGCTGGCGCAGCGTGACTTCGTGGCCACGCTCGACGCCACGCTGGAGCGTTACCCGCTTGCCGCCAAGGGCCTCGACCTGGAGCTGACCGAGAGCGTGCTGATGGACGACCTGAGCGGCAACATCGCCAAGCTGCGCGCCGCCAAGGAGCGCGGCCTGCAGGTAGCCATCGACGACTTTGGCACCGGCTATTCGTCGCTGGGTTACCTGAGCCGCTTGCCACTCGACTACCTGAAGATCGATCGCTCTTTCATCGACAACATGGCCGACGACCCGCAGCAGATGTCGATCGTCACTGCCATCATTTCGCTCGCGCACTCGATTGATCTGAAGGTCATCGCCGAGGGCGTCGAGACGGCACAGCAAGCGCAGCTCTTACGCCTGCTGCGCTGCGACCAAATTCAGGGCTACTTGGTGGCCAAGCCCCAGCCGACGAGCGACGTCACGCCCTTGCTCGGGCGCAAATTCGAGATCCCGAAGTCCTGAGGCGAGCGTCAGGTGTCGGGCGACGACGCGGCAGCGGCAGGCTTTGACGCTTGGGCAACCTGCGCCAAGTAGGGCCGATAGTGGCGCTCGTAAAAGCGCTCGCGCCCGTCTCGCCAGCTGCTGACGCCGCCAATCAGCCGGTAACACCAGATGAATAGAAACGACAGATCGAGCTGCCAGGGCAAAAACCCCGCGCGCACGCTGGTCGGGAACAGGTGATGGTTGTTGTGCCATTCTCCGGCGACGAAGCCGGGCCACAGCGCGTTGATGGCGAGGCTGTTGCGATCGAAATCGACGCCATCACGCCGGCGATCCTTGCCGCCCGCGTGCAGATCGTAGTTGTGCGC
>DATAKF010000363.1:0-10563 GCA_036261775.1 Polyangiaceae bacterium
GAATGGGGAAAGGCCAACCAGGCATTCTACGTCAGCGCACCGTCAGCGTCGAATCGGCGGAGCGCACAAAAGCACACAAATTACGCCGGAAACACACGTGGCTCGCTGCACGAAAGGTACGCAGCTGGCTCCACCAAGCGCAGAGCCAGCTCTCGTTCTCTCAGATCGCCGTTCAGGTCGCCTTCTTGGGCGGCGCCTTGGGCTTTGCGGCTTCGGCGTTTTCGGCCGCGCGCTTCTGATCCCAGAGGGCGTTCTTCTTGGCGGCGCGTTCGCGCTTGCGACGTGAGGTGCGGGGGTCTTGCGGGCTTCCCATGGTGGCCGGCTTCCTAGCAGCTTTCCTTCGGGCTGTGGAGGCCCGAGCACGGAATTCGAGGCCTTATGTGGTCGGCTTGCTCAGATTTCCCAGGTGGAGCCGCTGCTCAGCAGCTTTTGCAGGTTGCCCTTGCCCAGTTTCGCCACGGCAGCGGCTTGTTGCTCCACGACCGCGCCATCGTAGGTGGGGCGCTCCTCGGCGAAAAGCACGCCCAGGGCGACCGGGAACTCGGGGTAGGGCATGCGCGCCAGCATGAACGCCAGCGTGGAGTTGGTCTCGTCGTGGACGAGCACGTCGTCTACCGTGACGCCGCCGTCCCCGACTTTTACGACCTCGAGCTGCAGGCTCTTGGGGTTGAGGCGCAGCCCCTTGTCGCTGCCGGTGCCGAAGAGCAGCGGCTTGCCGTGCTCGACGCGGATGGTGCGTTCGGCCTTCACGTCCTTCTCGCGGAAGGAGTCGAAGGCGCCGTCGTTGAAGACGTTGCAGTTCTGATACACCTCCATGAAGGCGGTGCCCTTGTGCTTGGCGGCGCGCCGCAGCACTTCCGACAGGTGTTGCGCTTCGGTGTCGATGGAGCGCGCGACGAAGCTGCCGTTCACGCCTAGCGCGAAGGCGGCAGGATCGACGGGTTGATCCGCCGAGCCGCTGGGCGTGCTCTTGGTGACCTTGCCGACCTCGCTGGTGGGCGAGTACTGGCCCTTGGTCAAACCGTAGATCCGGTTGTTGAACATCAAGATCTTGATGTCGAGGTTCCGGCGCAAGCAGTGCATCAGGTGGTTGCCGCCGATGCTCAAGCCGTCGCCGTCGCCCGTCGCCATCCACACCGACAGCGAGGGGTTCGCGGTCTTGATGCCCATCGCGAACGCGGGCGCGCGGCCGTGGATGGTGTGAAAGCCGTACGTGTTCATGTAGTACGGAAAACGGCTGCTGCAGCCGATGCCGCTGACCCACACCATTTGCTCGAGCGGCACGCCCAGCTCGGGCATCACGCGCTGCACGGTGGCCAAAATGGCGTAGTCGCCGCAGCCCGGGCACCAGCGCACGTCTTGGTCGGTCTCGAAGTCTTTCTTCGTCAGTCGCGCGGATTCGATGATGTTCGACATCTGGTTCAGCTCTCCATCACCTGGCGGATCTTTTCTTCGAGCTCCGCGATCTTGAACGGCTGCCCTTGAATCTTGGGCAGGCTCTCGGCCGGTACCAGGTACTGGCTGCGGATGATCTTTACGAGCTGCCCGTTGTTCAGCTCGGGCACGAGCACGCGATCGAAGCCCTTCAGTAGCTCGCCCAAGTTCTTGGGGAAGGGGTTCAGGTGTCGCACGTGCGCGTGCGACACGTCGAGGCCGCGCTCGCGGCAGCGCGTGACTGCCTCGCGGATGGACCCGTACGTCGAGCCCCAGCCCAGCACCAGCAGCTTGCCCTTTTCGGTGCCGACCTCGATCTTTTGTTCTGGAATGTCGTTCGCGATGCCGGCGATCTTGGCCGCGCGGGTTTTCGTCATCAGCTCGTGGTTCTCGGGGTTGTACGAGATGTGACCCGAGTTGAAGTCCTTCTCGATGCCGCCGATGCGATGCATGAGACCCGGCGTACCCGGCACTGCCCAGTTGCGCGCCAGCGTCTGCGGGTCGCGCAAGAAGGGGTGAAAGCCCTCCGGATCCTTCCGGAAATTGACCTCGATTTTCGGCAGCTTCGAGACGTCCGGGATGGCCCATGGCTCGGCGCCGTTGGCCAAGTAGCCGTCGGTGAGCAGGAACACGGTGCACATGTACTTGAGCGCGATACGCACGGCCTCGATGGCCATGTAGAAGCAGTCGCCTGGAGTGGCGGCCGCGATCACGCACACGGGTGCTTCGCCGTTGCGGCCGTAGACGGCTTGCAGCAGATCGGCCTGCTCGGTCTTGGTGGGCAAGCCCGTGCTCGGTCCGCCGCGCTGGATGTCGATGACCACGAGCGGCAGCTCGGTCGTGACCGCTAGCCCGACGGCTTCCATCTTCAGCGCCACGCCTGGGCCACTGGTGGAGGTGACGCCAATCTTTCCGGCGTAGGAAGCGCCGATGACCGCGCAGATGGCGGCGATCTCGTCCTCGGCTTGGATGGTCGTGACGCCGAAGTGCTTGAACTTCGATAGCTCGTGCAAGACGTCGCTGGCCGGCGTGATCGGGTAGGCGCCCAGCGTGAGCTCGAGGCCGCTCAGCTCGGTGGCGGCCAGCAGGCCCCAGGCAGTCGCTTGGTTACCGCCGATGTTGCGGTACTTGCCCTTGGCGACCGGCGCCTTGGGCACCTCGTAGCTGAAGTGCGAAACCTCGGCCGTTTCGCCATAAGCGTGGCCGGCTTTGAGCGCCGCGATGTTGGCCGCGATGAGCTCGGGCCGCTTGGCGAACTTGGATTCGATCCACTTGATCGACGGCTCCATCGGCCGGCCGTAGATCCAGAACATCAGACCTAGGGTCCAGAAGTTCTTGCAGCGGTTGGCCTCCTTGGTGGAGAGGCCCGTGTCCTTCACGCTGTTCAGCGTGAGCTTGCTGATGTCGATCGCGAGCACCGAGTAGCCGGCGCCGTCCATCGAGCCGTCTTCGAGCGGGTTCTCGGCGTAGCCAGCCTTCTTCAGGTTGGTCGCGTTGAAGGTGCCCGAGTTCACGATCAGCAGGCCGCCAGGCTTGAGGTCGCGCAGGTTGGTCTTCAGCGCGGCGGGGTTCATCGCCACCAGCACGTCGGGGGCGTCGCCGGGCGTGAACACGTCTTGCGACGAGAAGTGAATCTGGAAGCCCGAGACCCCGTAGAGCGTGCCAGCGGGCGCGCGAATCTCAGCCGGAAAGTCAGGGAACGTCGCCAGGTCGTTTTGCGCGAGCGCAGCGGCGGCCGTGAACTGGTCGCCCGTGACCTGCATGCCGTCGCCGGAGTCTCCGGCGAAGCGCACGACGGCGC
This sequence comes from Polyangiaceae bacterium, assembly GCA_036261775.1. GTDB lineage: Bacteria > Myxococcota_A > Polyangia > Polyangiales > Polyangiaceae > PMG-095. The sequence goes on from DATAKF010000363.1 coordinate 3,236, forward strand.
CTTTGATGATGTGGCGAGTGGGGGTGGTATCCGAAACGGGAGTGCTGGTGGTCATGGAACCGGCGTTAATGCCTGGGAAATCTCGCCCAATCGGCGAGATTGTCAAGCCATCCGATAGGGAATGGGGGAATCATCGAAACGGCGCAGAAACGGGCGCAAAGCCCAATCTCGGCGCGGAAATGCCTGCAGCCAGGAGCGCGGCAGGCCCGAGGGTCAGCTCAGCACACAGGCAGCGGGGCGGCTAGCCCTACGCCGTCTTTTCTGCGTGTTTTTCCAACAATTGAGCCAGACGGGGCGTGGCTGCCTCGACCTGGCCCTTGGCGAGCGGCCGCAGCTTCTCGTAGGCCTTCTTCAGCACGCCCTCGGCTCGCTGCGCCTTGCGATCGGTGACGCCCAACAGGGCCTCGGCGACGCGGCTCTTGTTCTCGAGGAGGTAGGCTCCAGCCGGCCGGCCCTTCTGCTTGGCCTCCTGATAGATCGGGTCCGTCGCGTCCAGGAAGTCGTCGAGCAGGCCGGTGACGACGTCGCGGACGAAGCCCGGGCGCACGCCCTGGACGACTTTGTAGCCGCCCTTCACGGCCAGACCCGTCAGGCCGCTCTTGTCGGCGACTTCGGCGTCCAGCACCTTGATGGCGTCTTCAATCACTTGTTGGCGCTTTTCGCCCGTTCCCAGCTGCTCTTTCAAACTCGACATGCTGCCTAAGCTCCCTTTGGCGGGCCTTATAGCAGGTTTGGCACGGGATTCGTTCTTGGCGCGGCTGGCCCTCGGGTTGGGGCGAAGAAGCCAATCCCTCTTGGCCCTGCCGGCAGCCAGGTAGTACAAACCCGAAAGCGACAGCCGCGGGACACGAGCGCACTCGGCGTGCGGGCGTTGCCCGGAAACCCGCCTGATGACCGAAGACCTCAAGCAAGGATCCAAGCTCGGTGACAACGAGCTCATGCTCAGGATCGGTCGTGGCGGCATGGCGACGGTCTGGGTCGCACGAGAGCGCGCGAAAGATCCGAAGGACGATCGCCTGGTCGCCGTGAAGGCGATGCTGATCGAGCTGGCCGACGAGACCGAGTTCGTCACCATGTTCTTGGACGAGGTTCGGCTGGTGCGCGCCATCAAGCACCCGAACATCGTCGAGATCTACGACGTCGGGGACTCCGACGGCATCATGTGGATGTCGATGGAGTGGGTAGAGGGCGAGTCGCTCCACACCGTCATCGCCGAGGCCGGCAAGCGCCGCGCTATCCCGCCGGAGCTGGCGGTCAAAATCATCGCCGACGCGGCGTCGGGCCTGCACGCCGCCCACGAGCTGCGCGATCTCGACGGCAGTCTGCGCGGCGTGGTGCACCGTGACGTATCGCCGCACAACATCTTGATTGGCACCAACGGCATGGTGAAGCTCGTCGATTTCGGCGTGGCCAAGGCCGTTGGGCGCATCAGCGAGGCCACGCGCGCCGGTCAGCTCAAGGGCAAGTTCGGCTACATGTCGCCCGAGCAAGCGCTGGGTAAGGCCGTCGATCGGCGCAGCGACATCTTCTCCCTGGGCATCGTGCTGTTCGAGCTCACCACCAGCCGGCGGTTGTTCCGTGGCGAGCACGACATCGACACGCTCAAGCTGGTGATCGGCGGGCCCATCCCCAAGCCGACCAGCATCGATCCCAAGTACCCGGTCGGGCTCGAGCGCATCGTGCTCAAGGCGCTCGATCGGCACGTGGAGAATCGCTACCAAACGGCGCAAGAGCTCGCAGAAGACCTGCGCGCCTACCTGAAATCCGAGCGCGTCGTGGTCGCGCAGAGCGGCCTGGCCGGGTTGATGAAGCGCGTGCTCGGCGAGCGCATCGAGCAGCGCCGCAAGGCCGTGCGCGCTGCTCTCAAGGCGCTGGGCAGCGGTCAGCCGACGCCGAACGATCTGCTCTCCGGCGAGCTGGCGTTCACCCCGACAGGCAAAGATCGTATCACCGTGAGCGGCGTCAGCTCCGTAACGGGCAGCAACCTCTCGGGCCTTTCGAGCATCACGTCGCCCAGCACCGTGGGGCGTCCCAGTTCGAGCTTCTCGGGCCTGCGCGCCGACGTCTCACAGCCACAGCCGAACACGCTGAGCGTAGGTAGCATGGTCGGCTACGCAGTCGGCGCCCTGGGGCTGCTCGTGGCGCTGTTCGTCTTACTTTTCATGCGGCATTAAGTTTTGGGTTTCACCTCGGCGGCCCAGGCGTCTCGCGACTCTCGCGATTGAACCACGGGTTTTGCGCCCGGCCTCGCCGGGTTCTCGAGGTCTGCTCATCCCTTCTGATCGTGATCTGCTCGGGTCAAGGTCGGCCAACCACCTGGCAGCTCACGCGGCAAGCCGCGTTCGCGTTCCAAGCCCGCCTGCTCGAACAACAAAATCCTCGGCTTGGCTCCTCCCCGCCTCCCCGCCTCCCTGTTGATTCGCTGCTCGTGATTCGATTCTCGCGCTTGTGTTTGCTGCCGAGACGCGCGAAGTAGTGCTAGATCCGTAGTCCGGGCTCGAAGCGCCAATGGGTAAGATTCTCGTCGTCGATGATCAGCGCAACATGCGCACCACGCTAGCCATGATGCTGCGCGGGCAGGGCTATGAAGTGGACGAGGCGGCCGATGGCGCGCAGGGCCGCGAGCTGGGCGCCACTGGCGCGTTCGACGTGGTGCTGACCGATCTGCGGATGGGCGAGTACGACGGCATCGAGGTGCTGCGCGCGACCAAAGAGGCGCAGCCGATGACCGAGGTCATCGTGATGACCGCCTACGGCACGATCGAGAGCGCGGTCGAGGCCATGCGCGTCGGCGCCTTCGACTACATTCAGAAGCCCTTCACCGAGCAGGAGCTGATCGTCAAGGTCGGCAAGGCGCTCGAGAGCCGCAAGCTGCAGGGCCAGGTTCAAGCCTTCGCCCGCGAGTTCAAGGAGCGCTACCACCTCGAGAACATCGTGGGCCGCTCGCAGCCGATCCGCGACGTGCTGACGCGCGTGGTCAAGATCTCGCCGACCGACGCGATCGTGCTCATCACGGGCGAGTCAGGCACGGGCAAGGAGCTGATCGCGCGCGCGGTGCATGCGAACAGCAAGCGCGCGCACAGGCCGTTCGTGACCGTCAACTGCGCGGCCATCAGCGAGACCTTGCTCGAGAGCGAGCTGTTCGGCCATGCGCGCGGTGCCTTCACGGGCGCCATTTCGGCGCGCAAGGGCCTGTTCGAAGAGGCCGACGGAGGCACGTTTTTCTTCGATGAGATCGCCGAGACGACGCCGTCGTTCCAGGCCAAGCTCCTGCGCGGCATTCAAGAGGGTGAGATTCGCCGGGTCGGTGAGAACAAGCCGGTCAAGGTAGACATTCGCGTGGTGGCGGCCACCAACGTCGACCTCGCGCAAGCCGTCGAAGAGCGGCGCTTTCGCCAAGATTTGTACTACCGCCTCAACGTGGCGCGCTTTCACCTGCCGCCGCTGCGCGAGCGCCGCGAAGACATTCCGCTGCTCATCGAGTTCTTCCTCGACAAGTACAATCGCAAGATGAACGCCCACGCGCGCCTGGCCGAAGGCGTGATGGAAAAGCTCATTCTCTACGATTACCCGGGCAACGTGCGCGAGGTCGAGAACATGGTGGAGCAGTCCGTTGCGCTGTGCTCGGGCGGCTTGGTCACGGCCGACGACATCTTGCCGCAGATGCCCAAAAAGTCGCGCGCCACGGGTCGCACGTTGGCCGACATCGTCGACGACGCAGAGCGCGACGCCTTGCAGATGGCCCTGCGCGCCTGTGACGGCAGCCGCGAGCGCGCTGCGGAAGCGCTGGACATCAGCCCCACGACGCTGTGGCGCAAGATGACGCGCCTTGGCATCTCGTACGAAAGCCGCTGAGCGACTTGGGGGTGAGGAGTGAGGGGGTAGGGGTTAGTCGGCGGAGGGGTGAGGGGAATCGAAGGGCGCTGGCGCGGGAGTTCGCTGGCGCGGGAGTTCGCTGCCGCGGGGGCGAGCGATTCGTGGCGGTTCGCTGGCGCGGGGGCGAGCGATTCGTGGCGGTTCGCTGCCGCGGGGGCCGACGCTAGGGGTGAGGGAAGCGACGTTACCGGTGCCGCCCTCGTCCCTAGTCCCTCCGCCGACTAACCCCTCACCCCTCACCCCTTGGCCCCCAGCGCTTTGTCTTCTGCTATGCACCGGCCGTGCGCACCGAACAGCTCGACTACCAGCTCCCCGAGGAGCTGATCGCCAAGCGGCCTCTAGCGGAGCGCGACGCGAGTCGGCTGCTCGTGCTCGACCGCGGCGCGATCGAGCATCGGCGCATCCGCGAATTGCCGCAGCTTTTGCCGGAAGGCGCGCTGCTCGTCGTCAATGACACGCGCGTGCGACGGGCGCGCGTGTTCGGGGTGCGGCGTGCCAGCGGCGGCAAGGTGGAGCTGCTGATGCTGGGGCGGCACCCGGAGCGCGAAACGGGTGACGGCCGTGAGGTTTGGGAGACGCTCGGACGCGCCAGCAAGCCGCTCAGAGTGGGCGTCGTGATCGACGCCGGCAAGCTGGCTTGCGAGGTGTTGGAGCGCCGTGACGACGGCACGTTGCTGGTAGCCGTGACCGCAACCGAGGCCGTCGAAGACGTGCTCGAGCGCGAGGGCCGAGTGCCGATTCCGCCGTACTTGGGGCGCGAGGACGACGCGGACGACGTCACTCGTTACCAGACCGTCTACGCTCAGCGCACCGGCTCGGTCGCAGCGCCCACGGCGGGCTTGCACCTGACGCCGGAGCTGCTGGCGCAGGCGTGTGAGCGCGGCATCCAGGTGGGGCGGCTGGAGCTCGAGGTCGGGCTCGGCACCTTTCGCCCCGTGGTGGTCGACGACCTCTCCGAGCACGTGATGCACGAAGAGCGCTTTTCCGTCTCGCTCGAGCTCGCCGAGCAAATTGCGGGCGCTCGGCGCCGTGGACGCCCCGTCGTGGCCGTGGGAACCACGGTCGTGCGCGCCCTCGAATCGGCGGCAGATCCTGCTAGAGCCGGGCTGGTTTTGCCTCAAAGCACCGCCACTCGGCTGTTGATTCAACCCGGGTACACTTTCCGCATCGTGGACGCCCTGTTGACGAACTTCCACCAACCCAAGAGCACCCTACTAGCGCTGGTCGCCGCCTTCGCCGGTGAAGACGCGATGCGCGCCGCCTACCAAGCGGCCCTGGCGCAGCGCTATCGCTTCCTTTCGTTTGGCGACGCGATGTGGCTCCCGAGGCGAGCACCATGATCAGCTATCAGCTCGACGGCATGAGTGGCAACGCGCGCGCGGGGCGCATCGTCACGAGCCACGGCGAGGTGCCGACGCCAGCGTTCATGCCGGTTGGCACGCAGGCGAGCGTCAAGGCGCTGTCCTCGGAAGAGGTCGCAGCGACGGGCGCGCGCATGCAGATCATGAACACGTACCACCTGTGGCTGCGGCCCGGCCCGGAGCGTGTCGCCGAGCTGGGCGGGCTACACGCCTTCGCGCGCTGGCCCCACGCCATCGCCACGGATTCGGGCGGATTTCAGGCCTTTTCGTTGGCCGAGCGCACGAAGATGACGGAGCAGGGCTTCGAGTTTTCGTCTCACTTGGACGGCAAGCGCCTGAAGCTGACGCCCGAAGAAGCCATGCGCATTCAGGGCCTGCTCGGCTCCGACATCGCCATGCAACTCGACGTGTGTCTGAACGGCAACGCTTCGTTGCCGGAGCTGACGGCCGCTGTCGAGCGCACGACGCGTTGGGCAGAGCGCTGCTTGGCGGCGCAGAGCCCGGGCCAGTCGTTGTTCGGCATCATTCAGGGCGGCACCAACGTCGAGCTTCGCCTGCAGCACGCCGAGACGCTGGCAAAGTTACCATTTCAGGGGCTGGCGCTAGGTGGCTTCAGCGTGGGGGAACCGCCTGCGTCCATGCACGCGGCGCTCGTGCAGATCGCTCACCGTCTGGACGCCGCGCGGCCGCGCTACCTGATGGGCGTCGGCACACCCGAAGACCTGCTGATCGCGGTAGGAGCGGGCATCGACCTTTTCGACTGTGTCATGCCGACGCGCAATGCCCGCAACGGTCAGGCCTTCACCTGGCAGGGCAAGCTCACCATCAAGAACGCTCGCTACCGCGACGACCCTTTGCCGCTCGAGCCGGACTGCGGCTGCTCGGCGTGTCGGGGCGGCTACAGCCGCGCCTACCTGCGCCACCTGTTCGTGGCCGGTGAGATCCTCGCGCTCCGGCTGCTGAGCGAACACAACTTGGCCCTATATGCGAGGCTGCTCCGGGAGGCCCGCGCGGCCGTGCTGGCGGGCAATTACGCGGAGTTCGCGCGAGAACGGCTCGCAGTTTTTCGCAACATGCCTGATACTGCGGCTGACCCCGGATGAGCGAAAAGAAGCAGCTCGGCAAGATCCTGCTCCGCCAACGGGCGCTCAGCCCCGAAGAGCTGGATCGGGCGCTGGCCGATAACAAGAGCGGCAGGCTGGCCTCTCGGCTCGCGGCCTCTGGGGCGATCTCCGACGTGGCCGCGCTCAAGGCGTTGAGTGAGCAGCACGGCATTCCAGGCATTGACCTGAGCCAAATCTGCCTGCGCCTCGAAGACTTGGATTTGTTGCCGCGCGAGATCGCCGAGAAGCATCTGATTTTGCCGGTGCTGGTGCGAGACGATCGGCTGTTCATCGCGATGGCGAATCCACGCGAGAAGAAGGTCATCGACGAGCTGGAGTTCGTGACCGGCAAGAAGGTCTATCCGTACGTCGCGCTCGAAGCGCCGCTGTCCGCCGTCATCGATGAGGCGTACGACAAGAAGGCGAGGGGCGAGGATTATTACGTCGGCCCGCACTGCCCCGAAGACGTGCTGAAGAAGCTCGGTGTGGGCGGCGAAACCGGCGAAGCCTCGGCCTTCCCGCACGACCTGTCCGCCGCCGAGCCGCGCCCGCTCGACGCGCCGGGCGTCGTGGTCGACGACGAGGTCGAAGCGCTGTCGCGCCGTGAAGACGTCGAAGAAAACGACTTCACCGAGACATCGCGCGAGCTCAGCGTCGTGACCGACATGCCCGAGCATGGCTCGAGCCCGGCCGCGACGGACGCCAGCGGCAAGACCATCCTGGTCGTCGACGACGAGACCGAGATCCGCAAGATGCTCGTACGGCTGTTGACCCGAGCGGGCCATCATGTCGTCGAAGCGGACCGTGGCCTCCTGGCGCTGCGCCTGGTCAAAGAGCGGCATCCCGACTTGATCGTGCTCGACGCCATGCTGCCCGAGGTACACGGCTTCGAGATCGCGCGGCGCATCAAAGGCAGCCAACGCTACGGCAGCATCCCGCTCATCATGGTGAGCGCGGTGTATCGGGGCTGGCGCTACGCCGAAGATCT
>DATAKF010000377.1:0-95259 GCA_036261775.1 Polyangiaceae bacterium
CACGCCCGCCGATCTGACTATTGCGCACTATCTGCGAGGAAAGGTCACTGGTCCCGGCGCAACCCTGCGCGACCTTGCCGCGCCGGACGAGGAGTACCCACGGCTTGAGTGGATCAACAGAATCACCGAGTCGCATTCATCTGGTTCGTCCGACGAAAGCACGGTCGATCTTTCACCCCAACTCACCCCACGATTTGCGGCAGGCGTTCAGTTTTTGCCCGTGAGCTACGAAATCTGGGGCACTGGAGAGAAGCCCATCATCGAACCAAGGCGTACGGGCGGAGACCCCCCAGCTACGGGTGAGCGGCCCGCTCACGCGGACAGAGCATTGGCGTTGCTCCGGCGCATTGTCGCGATTCTTCGGAAGATAACGCGCGGGTAAAAGATCTATCCTCGACGCGACGCGTGGCCTGCGGCTACGCCGGCACGTTCACGTACGCCTTCTAGGCGTGCGGAGTCGGGAACTCGAGACCCTCGGCCTGCATGCCTTCGAGGTGAAACGAGATGGCGTCCGCGATCTCTCGCTCGACGTCGGTGCGACTCTGGGCGGTTGCTACACATCCCGGGACGTCTGGGGAGTAGGCGGAGAAGTCGCTTTCCGTTTGCTCAAATGACGATGAGGTCTTTCATCGAGACCCATCGCTCGTTCTCGCACGCCGTACTTTCACGCGTGCAAGCCCGCGAATGCTTCCTGCGCCACGGCGTCCGCATCGGTCGCGGTTGCCTCCGGTTGCGTTGGAAAGCGTTGCAGCTCCGCTGCACCGTCGTGCGTGACTTTCGCTCCGGCGAGCGATTCCGCGTCACCGAGGAGTCATTCCTCGCGAGGAATTGCTCGCGGGAGCAAAGGCGCCGGTCGGCCGAGCAAAGGCGCGGCTCGCAGGAGCAAAGGCGTAGGTCAGCCGAGCAAAGGCGCGGGACGGTCGAGCAAGGGCGTAAGTCGGCCGAGCAAAGGCGTAGCGCGGCCGAGCAGAGGCGCGCGTCTCCGGAGCCGCGGAACGACTTGGCCGAGCTTGGTCATTGCTTCTAGGTCCGCCGTTTCCGAGTTCGCGAGCAGCGCTACGCAGACGCGCTTTCTAGTCGCTCGCGTCCAGTTGGCGCATTCGGCACTGGACGCCCAACGCTAGCTGCCAGTTGTCGTAGTCCCAACGCACGTCGTAGCGCGCGCTGCGCGGAAAGATGCCCGGCTTGTAGTCGGGAAAATTGGTGCTGCGGCTGGTGAGCTTGCCGCTGGCGACTAGCGCCCATTCGTTCGAGAGCTTCCAGGTGGTTTCGAGAAGAACGCTGCCGGTACGATCGGCGCGGCGGTCGCCAAACTCCAGAGCAGGGTGGCTGAGCCCCGCGGCGTAGCTGTCGGGGCCGTAACGGCGCAACGAAAGCTCGGCGCCAAGCTCCCCGCTCAGGCGTTTGGTCGCAGACCAGCGTAGCCCTAGCGACGGATGGTGCGTGACAGAAGAGTAGTAGCCTTGGAAGGTGTCATCCACGAGCTGGACGCCGTAAGCAGCTCGCGCCAGTCCGAATGGCAGTCGCAACGTGAGCCCCAGCTCGGGTTCGGCCCCCCGCAAGCTGTAGAGCGGATTGGGTGGTAGACCGCGCGGCCCCGCGTGTGTCTTGCCGGTCAAACGGTCGCGCGCGAACACGAAAAAATAATCGCGCTGCCAGAGATCGAGGCTGATCCGGAGGCGCACCGGGCCCAGCGCGTGGCTCAGGCCGAGCCTGAGCGCCAGCTCCTGGTGATCGCTGGGCGTCAGGTGATTCGGTTCGTCTACCGGCAAAAATGCCGGATCTTGTCGGTAGTCCAAGAGCGAGTAGCGGAGCGCGGCACGCGCCTTGGTGCTTCTTCTCAGCACAGCTTCCGCCCCCAACTCGAAGCGTCGCTGCCAGTAGCTGAAGCGATCGGTCGGCAGTAGCTCGCCGCTCGGCAATGGTTGATACAGATCGGGCCAGTGGGGCCGCAACACGGCCGTGACCTCTACGGCGGCGTAGGGTTGGACGCTGCGAAAGTGGCGCAGCTTCGCGCGCAGCGTCGCGCTGGGCCGATACTCGGCCAGCTTGCCGCCGGGAAGGTTGAGCTGCTGATACTCGAGCGGCAACTCCAAGCGCAGAGGCCCAACGCGCCGCCAGGGCGACCAAGTCGCGCTCAGCTCGAGGCTCGGGCTGTCGAAGCGGCGCACGCCCAAGCCCTTCTGAAACCCGAGCGCCGCCGAGCTCTTGTAGCTGAACCCGCTGGTCGGTTCAGCAGTCGGCGCTTTGACGCGCTGGCTTGGCCGGTGGCGCGGGGTCGTCGCCGCTTTCTTTTTCCGCTTCTTCTTGTGCTTCTTCGGCGTTGCCGGTTGTGCGGCCGCGGCGCTGGTAGCGGAATCGAGCGGTGCCTCGGGAGGGCCCGGGGCTGCCCACGCCGTCCCCGAAATCGTCAGCAGCAGCGTGGCTACCGCTAAAACGGCTCGGCTAGCATCCATTCTGTTGCATGTACGTTTGGCCGTTCGCGGCGTAGCTGCTGCCGCTCGCCGTAAGCTCTGCCAAGATCTTGCTTGCCTCTGCGCAGGTGCCCTGGTCGACGCGAATGCGCAGCTCGAAGTAGCTGGCGTTGTCCGCATACTGTGAGGCCGCAAAGCTGCTGCGTAGACCCTGAAAACCCGTCAGCGCTTGCGCCAACTTGCCGTCGCTGTAGTAGGCGCGCGCCTTGTAGAAGGTCGCGTCGTCGGAGTACGTCGACGTAGCGTCCGTCAGCACTTGATCGAAGCTGGTGATGGCGGCCGCAAACTTGCCGCCGTCAAAATCGCAGCGCCCGGCATAGTAGAAGGCGTTGTCTCGGTAGCTGCTATCCGGATATTGCGTCGAGACCTTCAGCAGCTCCAGCTTGCCGACGTCGAACGCGCCGGTCTCGTAGTGACTCCGCCCCAGGTAGTACTGTGAATTGTCGGCGTAGGTTGCCGCCGGATCGGCGGAGCCTGCGGTAAAGTCGGCGATGGCCGCAGCAAAGTCGCCGAGCTTGAAGCGAGCGCGTCCGGTGAAATACGCGGCTGAGGGCGCGTACAGCGAGTCCGGGTAGGCTTTGCGCATGGCCTCGAGCAGCGGAATGGCGCCTGCGTCGTCGCCTAGCTCGTACAGCGACCGGCCAGCTAAGTAGCCGGCGTTGTCGCGGCGAGTCGAGTCGGGAAACTGGGCCCAAAGCTGCTCGAACTTAGCGACTGCCTCGGCGAACTGCTGCGCGTCGTAAAGCGCGAGTCCCTCTTGAAACAGCGCCTCGTCGTCGGTCGCGGGAGCGCTGGTGGTTCCGCCGGAGCCAGCGGTTGGCGTGGAGACGCCCGAGCTTCCGGCACGAGTGCTGGCGCTGCCGGCGTGTGCGTTGCCGCTGCCAGCCGTGGGCTGCGAGTCGGCGATGGGCGAGGTGTCGTGGCCACAGGCAGTGCTCAGAAGCGTTACGGCGAGCGACAAAGCGGCGACGTTGGACGTTTGCTTGTTCATGGAGGTTTCTCTTTCTGTCGATGAGCGGCGACGGGACCGCTAAGATTTGGCGCACAGCGCGATGAGCGAACGCGCTCGTGCCTGGGCGCCCGCAGATTCCATGACCCGTTGGGCCTCACGCTGGCAGCCGGCGTTGTCGCCCATGCGGTGGAGCAGCTCGGCGAGGGCCAGCCGTGCTCGTTCGTGATTCGGTGATCCGTCGATCAGCTCGTCGAACGCGGTTCGGGCCGCCTGCAGCTCGCCGAGCTTTCCGAGCATGTCGGCGCGCTTGAACAGAAAATCGGCGTCTTCTGGCGCCAGTTGGCTGGCCTGGAGCGCGGCGTCGGCGGCGCCACGCAGGTCCGCTTGGCGCTCGAGCAGCTCGGCCAGCTCGAACCAAGCGCGCGCGTTCTTGGGTTGTTGCGCCACCAGCGTGCGGTACGAAACAATGGCGTCCGCCAGTCGATTCGCGTCGCGCTTGGCGCGGGCGAGGCCTAGGAGCGCCGAAGTGAGCTTGGGCCTGAGCGCCAAAGCACGTTCGAACGCGACCTCGGCTTCGGGCAGCGCGCGCTCGGCGGCCGCCAGCTCGCCGAGGTTCACCCAAGCTGGCGCGTAGCGATCGTCGAGACGCAGCGCCTCTTTCCAGGCATTGCGCGCTTCCTCTGGCTGGCCATTGGCGCGCAAGACGATGCCCAGGTTGTTCAGAGCCTCCGGGTAGTCGGGCTTCTGCTCGAGCGCTTTGCGGTAGCTCGCGATGGAGGCTTCCAGCTTTCCCGCGGCCTTCTCGAGCCGACCGAGGTTGAAATGCGCTTCCGGATACTGACCGTGCGCTTTGTCGAGCGCCGCCAGGTAGTGGATGCGCGCGTCATCGAGCTTGCCTTCGCGACTCACCACCAGGGCGAGCAAGAAGTGGTGCTCGGCCTCGTCGGGCAAGCGCGCCACCAGGTGCTCGGCGTGGCGGCGCGCCGAGCGCAGATCTTGGGCGGCTAGATCCAGGTGCAGGAGCTTGCGCTCGGCGTAGTCCAGATCTGGATCGATCTGCAGCGCCAGCTGGTAAGCGGACCGCGCGCCATCGCGGTCACCCGAACGTTCCCGCACCCAGCCGAGCAGGCCAACTACCAGAGCGCGATCTGGGGCGAGTAGCGCCGCGCGCTCGGCTTGTTCGCGCGCCTCGATGTAGAGCCGTTTCTGCCCGGTTGAAAGGCAAGCCTTGGCGATGGTGAGGCGGATGCTGACGTCGGACGGCGAAAAGTCGACCGCAGCTCTGAATGAACCGAGCGCGGCTTCGAGCTGACCCGACGACAGGCGAGCTTTACCCAGCGCCAGGTTGGCTACCGCGCGCTCCGCATTGCTGCCTGCGCTTGCAGCGCGTTCGAGCAGCGCGAGCGCCTCCTTCACGCGACCGCCCTTTTTGAGCAGTGAAGCCAGGGCGAGCAGCGTGCGGCCATGGCCGGGCTTCAGCTCGAGCGCCTCACGGTAGTTGGTCTCGGCTGCTTCGGTATCGCCAGCCGCGCGCAGCGTCGCCGCGAGTTGTCGTAGCGCTCCGATCGAATCGGGCGCGGCGTCTCGCGCCTGCTCGAGTACGGTTTTCGACTCGGTTAGGCGGCCGCTTTGGCGTAGCCAATAGCCTAGATCCAGCTTTGGCCCGAGCGCGGTCTGATGGTCACTCGCGACCTTACCGAGCAGCTCGAGCGCGCGCGCTATCTCTCCGCGGCGCGCCAAGCTGCGCGCCAACCCATGCTCTTCGGAGACGGGCGCTGACGTGTCGGGGGCGTCTTCCGCGTCGTCGTTGTCGTTGTCGTCGGCCGTTTCGGAGCTGGTGCCCGTGGTGGCCGCTTCACGCGCGACCACGATCTGCACGGCGCCGGTCTCGCGTGAGCGCGCGTACGCTTCGATGGCTCCGCCCGAGCTCAAGACGACGGTCGTGAGCAGGAGGACCGGCCATAGGGAATCGCTATGTCGCACGTGTGATTTCCGAGATGAGGCCGAGCCCGTGCACGTTTTGGATTTCGAGACCCGGCCTCGCGTTCACCTCGAGAACGAGCGGTCCGCGGTGCTTATCGAGCACGACATCCACGCCGAGGTAGCCGAGCGGCACCGCCTGCGCGGCCCGCAGCGCAACGTCGACCAGCTCCCGCCAATACGGGATTTCCACGTCGATCAGCGGCGAACTCGAGTCTGGGTGTGTCGAAACAGGAGCACCGTTGATGACCGCACGCGTGGTGACGCCGCGCTCGAGATCGACCGCCAAACCAACGCCGCCACAATGAAGGTTGGCGCGTCCACCAGAGGTCGACGTGGGGACTCGCAGCATAGCCAGGAGCGCGCGCCCCCTGAGAACCAGCACGCGAAAGTCACACAGGCCGTCTGCCCAAAGGTTTGCTAGCGCCGGATGAGCTTCGATGCGCCGCTCGACGAACGCGCGGTCTTCGAGCCGATCCGAGAAGGCGCCAAATACCGTGTCCGCCATGTGCCGGCCTAGCTCTCGAAGCGTGATCTCTCCGCCACCGGCGAGGCGGAAGTAACCGGGCGCCAGGCGCTCGCGCACCACCAAGATGCCTCGTCCCATGCCGCCGCAGGCGGGCTTGAGCACGAAGTCTTGCTCGTGCTCGAGCTGCGCCGAGATCTTGCCGATCGCGTAGGGGCCATCGCACACCGCGAGGGTCTGAGCGACGGGTACGCCGTAACGTTCGAGCAGCTCTTTGGCCGCTAGTTTGTCGTCGGCAAACTTTAGCTTTCTCGCCGGGTTTTCGCGCAGCACCAGCTCGACGTTGCGGCGGTTGATACCGAGCACGTCGTCCCGCGACGACAGCATTTGCCTTCCGCGGCGTAGCAGCGCCATGAGGTGGCTCACGTTGCCGGCTCCGCTAGCAAGCGCCGAAAGCGCCAATATTCGCTGACGCGCAGCCCCGTCCAGCGGCCGAGGTAGACGTTGGCCGCAAGCACGAGCAGCAGCAGCTCCGGAAACGCAATTAGCAGCACCCGCAGCGCCAGAGACGCCATCACGACATAACAGGCAGCGATGACGAGCACCGTGCCGAGCAGCCCCTTGAGCGCCGGCCAAGCTCCCTCGTCCGACAGGGTCAGATAGAACTTCTCGGCGGATAGAGCGAGGACCGCGATCGGAAAGAGCGAGATGTGGCTGAGACGGGTCAGCTCGAAACGCTCCGCCGCCAGGCTGACGCCCAGCATCGTGAGGGTGACCGCCGCCAGCAAGATGGCGAGGGTGGGCGAATGCAAGAGGCCGAGGCCTTGAATGGCAGCGCGCGCCAGCGCGACTACCGAGATGATGAGTAGCAGTCCCAGCAGTCCCCAGCCGAGCCCGGTTTCGCTGGCGGCGGCCGCTATCAAGGCGGGCAAGAAGGTGCCGAACGTCGGCACACCCACCACGTTGCGAAACAGCACCACCACCAGTGCGCCTACCGGCAACATCAACACTGTCGCCAAGAGCGAGAACGGAAGCTTGAGTCGCTCGAAGAGCGCCCACACGTTGAGCAGCTGAAACGCCGTGCGCGCTTTGGGCGAAGGTACCTCGGCCGCTGCAGCCGTGAAGCGGTAGTCGAAGTTGATGTCTGCCGAGTGCTTGAACAGCGCTTCGTCGCCCCGATAGAGCACCAGGTAATTGGCAGGGAGCGCCGCAAAGTGGCGGTTCGTCGCGCAAAACGGTACCCAGTGGCCCGCCACGTAGACCTCGACCCATTGATGCGACGTGCGCTTGGAGCCGGTTTCGAGGATGAGCCCACCGACGAGTCGTGCCGGTAGTCCCGCAGCGCGAGCCAGGGCCACGAATAGCCGGCTCTTGCCGTTGCAGCTTGCTTCGTTGAGGCGCAGAGCCGTGAGCGCGTCGGTGGTGCCCTTGAAGCGGCGACCGGCCAGGCTCGCGGTCAGGTCGTAGATTCGGCGCAGTCGCTCGAGGATGGTGCCGCGATCGGCGCCCACTTCGTGGAGCGCTCGCCGAATGTCGTCGTGATCCGACTGAATCGCAGCTTCCGGTTTGAGGTACCGTGACACGGCCTTTGGATACGTCTCCGGAACCGGCAGAGCGTCTGCAATGTCGTAGTGAATGGCGCTGGTAAGAACGCCAAACGCGTAAGTGACCCGCGTGTTCTCGCCCAAGCCGCCGCCGGCCCACTCGCCAACGCGGTTGCCGTCGCGAATCTCATCGGAAAAATGTAGGCCCGGGGAGTCGTTGCGCTCGTCGAGCACTTGTTGGTGCGGATCGGAAACCGGCAGAAACACGCGCGCGTGGGCGTCACCGCTGCTGGCGTCGAAGGTGAGGTCGTAGCTCACGTCGTGCCGTGTCCGTGGCAGCACGTCGGCAAAGCGGTAGTCGAGCCCAATCACTTTGAACGCCGTGATGGCGGCGGCCACGCTCACCAGCAGCACCATGGCTGCGATCCAATACTTACGAGGGTGAACGCGCATGCCCTGAGCTCTCGGAGCCCCTAGGTGACGCGACCAGCAAGCGAGCAGGCAGAGCAGTGCGCGATATTTTCTTGGCCGAGGATCGAAGAGCGAGCGAGCATGACCGCTCGAGCTCGGCTAAGGTGTCACTCCGCATGTCGCTCGGCGCAGTCGTCGTGGTGTTGATTGTCTCGACTGCACCTGCCGATCCGGCAGCGGCTGCCTTGGAGCTCGCGGCTCACGAATTACTCGGCAATTCGGCGACGATTCGCGTGGAGTTGACACCCCGCGAACTGTCGAACAACGAAACCCTGCGGCGCGCCGGCAAGGCAGACGGCGTCGTCGAGCTGGCGTGGACCGACGATCGCGCGAGCGCGCTCTTGCACTGCTACGTGGCGCACGATGACCGCTGGGTCGACCGCACGATTACCTTTGGCGCCAGCGATCCTGCGGAAGAGCGCGGCAGATTGTTGGGGTTCGCGATTGCTTCGATGTTTCCATGGCTTGCGACTCCCCAGCCCGCGTCCCCGGCCAAGCCGCTCGAGTCGGCCGTGGCTCCGTCCAAGGACGTCGCTGGGAAGTCAAGGGCGAGCGGGCACGCCTGGCAACTCGAGCTTACCGGCAGCGCCACCACCGGCATTCGTGGACCTGCCGACGCCGTTGGTGGAGCGCTAGGGCTGCGACTTTCCCTGAGCGACACGTGGTCCGTGCGCGCCGGCGCGACGGCGCGTGTCGGTGACATCGCCATCGCCCAGGCTTCGACACGCTCCGGCACCGCGGCCCTGGGGTTGGCTTGGGCTACGTCGCCCTTCGATGCTTCGGTCGAGCTGGGTTGGCGCGTCGATGTCGTCGGTACTTGGCTCGAGGTCGCGCGCGCGCGCGCAGCAGACGCCCAAACGGAGCGTCGTTCGCGCTTGCTCTTCGGGGGCGCGGCAATGCTCGAAGGCGGCTACCGGTTCTCGCCATGGCTTGGCCTCTACGCGGGCGCCGGCACGGAGGCGTTGCTCGGCGAAACCGACCTGTATGCCGAGGGAAGATTTGTCACAAAACTTCCATTGCTTCGCATAGTTGGCGAGCTGGGGCTGCGCGCTCGCTTTTGAGCCGCCTGGGCCCGCCTGATTTCTGGCCGCTCGCGTCACCTAACGGGGTTCCCGAGAAAATCTCGTGCCAGCCGCTGCTCCACGCTCTCTCCATCTCGTGCCGCCGCTCGGCGCGCCGACGAGCGAGCCGCCGCCGAACGGCTTGGACGATCATTCTTTGCTCGCGGGGCTTCATGAGCGTGACCCGAGCGCCTGCGCGGCGTTTTACGATCGCGTGCGGCCCATGATCGACCGCGTGCTGTCGCGGCTGCTCGGGCAAAATGATGCCGACTACGAAGACGTCGCGCAAGTAGCCTTGTTCGAGATCGTCGAGACGAGTCATCGGTTTCGCGGCGAGTGTCCGCTCGACGCGTGGCTGGCGGTGGTCGTGGCTCGCTCTGCCTACCGGCAGCTGCGTCGACGGCGCTTGGAGCGTCGCATCTTCGCCAAGACGGATTTGTCGGACTCCATCGTTTCGCTGAGCGTGCCCCCGGCGGCGTTTGCTTCTCGCCAAGCACTCGAGCTCGTGCGGGTTCACTTGCTGCGCATGGACGAGGGGCGTGCGCTGACTTTTCTGCTGCACGATGTCCACGGCTACAGCTTGCAGGAGATCGCTCAGATCATGGGCGTCAGCGTAGCCGCAGCCCAAAGTCGCTTGGTCCGTGGCCGTCGCGATCTCCATGATCGCGTTCACGGTGACCCGGAGCTTGCCGGTCTGCGCTCTCACCTCTCGGAGGAATCGAAATGAGCTCCCCGCACCACGCGTCCGCCGCAGCGCGGTTGCTGCGTCACGCTCCTCAGGCCACGCCGCCGGGCAAGCAGGCGCGTGAGCGCGGACTTTCGACCATTCAGCAGGCGCTGGTGGCAGGTCAGCGTCGGCAGCTCGCTTGGCGTGCTGGTGGAGCGGTGGCGGTGGCGGCGGCGGTAGCGCTCGTCGCTTTCGGTCTTCGGGGCGGAGCGACCCCCTCGCCCCAGCTCGCCGAGGCGAGCTCTGTTTCGGTGCACGCTCTGGGGGGCTCTGGCGCATCGGTGACCGACTCCGCTCGACATCGCGCGGTCTTGCGCGCCGGCAGCGAGCTTTCACCGGGCAGCCGCATCGAGACGACGGTGGACGGCGCAGCGATGCTGCGGCTATCGACTGGTACGGAGCTCAAGCTGGATGGCAAGTCGCAGCTCGTGCTCGAAGACACCGGTAAGGCTCAGAGGTTTTCGCTCAGCGCGGGCGGTCTCGCTGCAGCAGTGGCCAAGCTTGCGCCAGGAGCGCGTTTCGTGATCGCGACGCCCGATGCCGAGGTCGAGGTTCGAGGCACGAAGTTTCAGGTGCTCGTCTTGGGGCAAGCCGAAGCATGCTTGCCGGGAGAGCGCGGCACGAGGACCCGCGTGGCAGTGCAAGAAGGGTCGGTGGAGGTCCGGTGGTCTGGCCAAGCTGCTCAGATCCGTTCGGGTCAGCATTGGCCGGAAGCGTGCGGCGCGTCGCCCGACGCCGACGGGCAGTCACGGGCGCCTGCAGCGCCAGGCGAGCGCAAGCGTGAGCCGCGCGGCGCTGCGGAGGCCCGCGCAGTGCCCGGGGTCCAAGCAGCCGACACGTCGGCCAGCGCTGCGCCGAAGATCGCCGAAGCAAGCCCGTCGTCGCTAGCCGCGCAGACCCAACTGTTTGCGGGCGCCTCCAAGGCGGCTCGCCGCGGTGAGGTAGCGTCGGCCTTGGCGATGTACCAGGAGCTGACTACGAGTTATCCATCCAGCGCGCTCGCCGAGAACGCCATCGTCGAGCGCATGCGGCTCCTGAGAGTTGGGAATCCTGCTGCAGCGCGGCGAGAGGCCGAACGGTACCTGGCGCGCTACCCTGGGGGCTTCGGCAAACCAGAAGCCGAGCGTATTGTGGCGAGCCCGTGAAGCGTCTCGCCTACCTGTCCTTGCTGGCCGCGCTCGGTTGCTACGAACGCCTCGAGTTCGATGCCTCGAAGCCGAGCAGCGCCGGTGGCTCTGGCGGCGGCTCTGGCGGTCAGTCGGGCGCGTCGAGCGGTGGCGGGAGCGGCCCGTGCATTCGAGACGAGGATTGCCTGCTCTCGTCCTTACGCTGCGACCTGCAAAGCGGAACGTGCTTCGAATGTGTGGCCGATCTCGATTGCCAGACGCGCGGCCTCGCTCGTTGCGATGCGGCGCTCCATCGCTGCGTCGAGTGTGGACTCGATCAGGATTGCTCGAGCGACCACGCCTGCGACCTGACCACGCGGGTCTGTGCGCAGCGCTGCGCCGAAGACGAGGAATGTCCGACGGCGGCGCACGGCTGCGACGAACTGCGGCTCATTTGCGTTGAATGCGAAGTGGATGACGATGACGGCTGCGCGCTCTACCCGGACCGCCCGTACTGCATCGCGCGCGGAAACCGCTGCGCGGAGTGCCTGAACGACGCCAATTGCGCTCCAGGGCTCCACTGCGACAACATCACGGGAAAGTGCTTGGGCTGTCGAGACTCACGCGATTGCGCCGCCGGGCAGGCCTGTGAACCGGCCGGACATGTCTGCACGTCCGGCTGAGTGAGCGCTACCACTCACATCAAAATCAACGAGCAAGGCCGCTACTTACACGCCTGAAACGCTTGCCCGACGAAGGCCATGGTTGGCGCGTAGACTTGCATCAAGACCGGGCTGGGGAAGGTGGCGCGCACTTTGTACAGCCACTTGTCGCGCTTCACGAGGGAGACTTGTTCGACGAGGAGAAAGTCGTCTTCCATGCGTTTGAGGCAGGCCGCGTAGCGGGTTTCACCGCTGGTCGTGGAGATGAGTGGGCCCTCGGTGCACGTGCCGGTCATCTCTTTGACGACTTGCTCCATTTCCGCATCGACTTCGGCTTGTGCGGGGTAGGTGAAGAGCGAGACCAAGGTCTTGAGCTGGTCATTCCAAAGCGAGACGCCTTCATCGTCGGGGCCAAAGACTTTTTCGACGCGGAGCTGCCAGTTCTTGCTGCCGGTGGGCATGCAAGTGCCGGTGGCGGCGTGGCGGTGCCAGCCGGTCGGGGGCTCGTCGCTGGCCTCGGGCGGTGTGATCGCCCAGAGCCCCACCAAGGTGGCGGACGCCTTCATGGCGTCCGCCTTGAACTTGGTCTCGCCTTCGCCCTCGCCCGCCTTCGACGCGGGCGTCGCCGGCTCCTTGGTTGCGGCAGTGCCACAACCCGCTAGCCCGAACACCACCGCGCACCACCTGAGCCCGTTGAGAGTTGCCCGCACCGAAGTCACGCTAGCAGAGCGGGCCAGCCCCCGCCTAGCTAGTAAACGTACTGACGGGCCAGCAGCGTGGCGTGCATTTGGTGTTGGGTGACGTCGATGCGCAGCGCGGGCTCGAAGGCGGCGTTTTGGACGCCGCCGATGGCGCGCGGGTCGCTAGTGGCAGCGGCCGTGTAGCGATTGGGGTTGGGACCGCTGACTTGCCAGCTCATGATGTGCTCGAGCCCCAAGTCGATGACGCAGCCGTATCTGGCTTGTAAGGCGCTTTCCCCCCGCTGCTTGGCGAGCGCGTAGGCGTGGATGATGCCTTCGTAGGCGTAGCCGGTGTTGCGCGTGCGGGTCAGGATCGAGTGGTCGTCGATGATCCAGTCGGCCAGGCGCAGCAGCGTGTCGCCATAGACTTTGGTCTCCGGAAAGTCGCTGGTGGCCAGCTCGAAGAAGGCCATCGAGCTCCACTGGTAGTAGCCCTTGGTCACGTCGGAGTCGGGATCCTGGGCCAACGCTTCGTCGATGTTCACGCGCTTGCCCGCCGCGGCCGCGGCCATGATGGTTGGTAGAAGCTCTTGTTTTCCCAGATATTTGGCGGCTTTCACCAACGCCAGCAGCGCCTCACCGTCGGCGTAAGACGACGGCTCACCTTTCGGTGCGCAGTTGCTCTGCTTGTAGGCGGCGTACCAGAGCCCGCTCGGATGCCCGCCACGCAGCAGCATCTTCAAGTACTCGTCGAGCCTGCGCTCGTGGCGAGCGCGTTGTTCGGCTGGCAAGCCGTCGCTTGCTCGCAAGTAGTCGATCAGCGCGAGCGCCACGAGCGCGACAGTGCCCATGCGCCCTTCGTCGCTGCCCGGGTAGACGGTGCAGCGGGCGCCTTTGAAGTTGCGTGAGTTTTGGTCGAAGAACGTCAGCCCTCGCTCGATCGCCGCTGCGAGCTCTGGCCGCTTGCCGTGTTGGTACAAGAGCGCGAGCCCCCAGAGCGCGCCTGCTTGTCGCGTTTCCTGATCGTCGGTCGACAGCCGCTGCGTGCGCCAGTCGTACTCGTAGTCAAAGTTGCCGCTGGCCTGCTGATGAGCGAGCAGGAAGCGCGTGCCAAGCTTGATGGAAGCGTCCAGCTTGGCGCGGTCGAGTCGTTTTTCGCATCGGCCCGCGCCGGGGGATTCGCGCAGCCAGCGCAGGTGGAATTGCTCGCCGCGCCACCACGCCAACCCTGCGAGTAGAAGCAGCAAGGCGCACGAAGAAGCCAAGACAATTTGCCTACTTCGGGACAACCCGCCGAGCTTTACCAAAGCCATGCGCCACGCTACGACGTTTCGCGCACGCAACAAGCACGCAACCGACCGGACGTCATAAGTCAGGCACCGTAAAACTCTCGAAACGTCGAGCCCCCGATGAACCGCGACAAGTCCTTGGTCCAGGCCGTAGAGCTCTGGCTTCCTCAAGGCGAAGTGCTGGCGTTTGGCTCTGGAGCCTATCGGGGCAACGTCGAGCTCGAGGCTTTCCGGGCGCGGCTGACCTTCCACGAGGGCGAGGGCTTGCCGGGCGCGGTTTGGAGCCAGGGCAAGGCGCTGCTCTGGCAGGTGACCGAAATCCCGTTCTTGCCGGCTGAACTCGCGGCCGAAATGGGCATCGATGCCGCGGTTGGGGTGCCGCTGTTCGACGGCGGTCGCTTGTTTGCCGTGCTGACGCTGCTGCTGAGTCATCGAGCCGAGGCTGCTAGTTGCCTCGAGCTGTGGAACGTGGCCGACGAGCTGGACGTGTTGAAGCACGGTCAGGGTTACTACGTGCACTGCGCCGAGCTCGAGCGCTTCAGTCCCTGGATTCAGTTCCCGCGTGGCACTGGTCTACCGGGCCTGACTTGGCTCAGCGGCGACGCGCACGTGATGCCGGACGTGCGCAAATCGAACGCGTTCATTCGCGCAGGGCTCGCGGCCCGCTGCGGGTTGAAGAACGGCATTGGTCTGCCGATTCATCGCGAGCGCAAGGTCGTGCAGGTGCTGGCCATGATGGGCGCCGAGCAGAACTCGTTCATCAGCGGCGCCGAAATCTACCATCCGCAGGGCAGCGAGCTCGGCGCGGCGACGCGCTTCGACTGGAGCGGCCGCGGCGCCACCACCGGCGAATCCTTCGCGGACGCCGCGGGCAGGAAGCTCGCCGGGCAAGCGCTGAAGAGCCGCCTGCCCGTGGTGGTGCAAACGAAGCCAGCGGCCGCCTACGAGATTTCTCTCGCGCTGCCGCTCTTCGATCGCAAAGGCCTCAAGCAGATCTTGGTGCTGAGGTTCGGCTGAGAGGCTGCGCCTCGGCCTGTTCGGCTTTCTGGGCGCGGTCGACGTGGCCTGGCCTGCGCTGACCCAGCTTTTCGTTACCAAAGCCCCTCGAATGACGCACACAGCGGCCGCAACCCTGGCACGAGCTCGCTCAGGGCGCGCTAGGTTTGGGCGGCTCGAGACGCAACGGATAGTTGATGAAGACGCGCCCGCCTTTCGGGGTCGGAAACTCGAGCTTGCGGATTTCAGCCAGAATGCAGTCCACCGTCGCGTCGTCGTCGAGGGCTTTGTCGCTTTCTGACGCCGCCGCGTGCGCGACCTTACCGTCGGGCGCCACGACGAAATCGACGTTCACTTCGCCGTGCAGGTCGGGCTTCGACTTCAGGCCCCGCTCGTAGCAAGCCTGAATGCCGGGCTCGGCGGACTTCAGCTTTTCGTCGATGACAGCCTTGGGCAGCTTGCCGCGCGTCGGCGCGCCGGTGGGCGCAATGCCCGGTTCCACCGGCTTGGGCTCGGGCGGTGGCGCTGCTGGCGCTTCGGGTGCTGCGGGCGGTGGCAGCTCCGCACTTGGCAACGGCGCAGGCTCGTTGGGCGCGGGCTCCATCTGGCTCGGCTCCTGAGGCGGCTTCTCGTTGAATAATTGGCATGCGCTCAGCGACGCCATCAGCAAGACCGGCAGTAAGGGTCGCGTCAGCACGCTCCTGACATAGCACGCGCCGTCGGCGTCCCAGGATGAGAAAACGGACCAATATTGACCAACTTGCGGCAAGCCCCAAAGCGTTGCGCTCGGCTTCGGAGCAGGCTCCGCCTTCGTCCAAGGGGGCGCGCCACGAAGGCGGCCAGAGCGGGCTTGGCGAGCGCGCTCCGAAGTCTGCTGCTGGCGCTCACCCAGCTTATCAGCGCCTTCCCGACTCCGCGCTCAGGGCAATGCGGGGGTCAGCCGACCTTGCGCAGCTTGATCGCGTCTTCGGGGCAGGCGGTGACGCACTTGCCGCAGGCGTGGCAGTCGTCAGGGCGGGCGACGAAGGCTTGCTTGCCGCCGTGAACGAAGACCTTGAAGCGCACGAGCAGGCCGAGCGGCGCGAGCTCGGCGTCCGTGAGCTTGCGCACCGTGAACACATCGTACGGGCAGACCTCGACGCAGTCTTCTTTGGCTTCGCAACGCTTGGGGTCGATCACCGGGACGAGGCGACCGGTTCCTTTGCACTCCGGGCTTTCGGGCATACGGGCGCAGTTTGCGGCATTTCCGGTCCCGCGTTTGCGAAGATTTGTGCAGCTGTCGAGAAGCCCCGAGGCTGTTGCTCCTTTGCGTCACTCAGCGGAAGCCGTGTTCACGACGGCGCCGCAAAACCCGGATTTGGGCCGAGAAAGTGGCCGGCATACCGGTTGCACTGAGGACCGAGCATGCGCACCCGCGGCTCCGTCCGCTTCGTTTTGGCAACCCTGCTTGGCTTGAGCTCGGCCGGCAGCGCGCGCGCTCAGTTGCTGGTGGTAGACACGCCCGGGGAGCCCCCGGCGATCGAGCATGCCGAGCTTTCGTATGCGTCCGGCGCCGGCACGCCGGTAACGTGGCTTTCGCTGCGCGTGCAACGCGGCCCGGTGGCGGTCGTGGCGGCCCTGCCCGAAGGCGCTAACGCTGACGTGGGGCTCGACGCGTGGCTCTCGGCGCTGGAGGTGACCGCGAGCCCGAACGTGCTTCTACCGTCGAGCAGGACCAACTGCGGTCAGACTGGCAGCTTTGCGCACGTGGCTTGGCCGCGCAGCGGTGGCGTGTCGGCGACCGAGCTGCTCTTGCCGACGGCCGAAGACGTGCAAGGCGCGCTCGAAGGCGAAGGCTTGACCCTCGACCGCGAGCTGCCGTTCGCCAAGCGCTACGTGGTTTGGTCGTGGCCAGCGGCCGACAAGGCCCAGACGACGCGCACGCTGCGCGTCGCAGGCGGCCCCGAGCCGCTGTCGTTGCTGCCTGGCTCGGCCTTTCCACTGCATGTCAGCAGCATCACGCGTGGCGCCGTGGCCCTGCCGCAAGAGTCGTTGAA
This sequence comes from Polyangiaceae bacterium, assembly GCA_036261775.1. Lineage (GTDB taxonomy): Bacteria > Myxococcota_A > Polyangia > Polyangiales > Polyangiaceae > PMG-095. Next base: position 16,445 of record DATAKF010000377.1, read on the forward strand.
CGACGAGCTTTCCGTGACCTTCGTTGCCGCGGAGCGCCCCAGCAGCGACTACCGCGAGCGCCTGCAGGATTGGCTGGACTCGCGCAGCGAGCCGCTGCTCGAGGCGCGCGCTCGGGGGCCGCTGTTCGACTGGACCATCTATTCGGACGCGGTTTCCTTGGCTTCTTTGGTGGGCAGCTACGCGCAGCGCGCCGGCAAGGAGCTGCCCGAGCTCGATGCGGCCGCGTGCGGCGACCAATTGCGAGCTTTGCGCGACCCGGGTGCGCCCAGCGCGGCGGCCTGCGGCGACGCCTCCGACGCCGCTTTGGCGCTGGCGGCCGCCGGCTCCGAGCAGCCGACGCTGCAGCGCTTCGTCGTTTCGGGGCTGAATGGCTTCGTGCCCACCGGTGCCGCGCCTGGCGGTGAAGCCAACCCGCCGGTGTTGCGCGCCAGGCTCTTGGACGACTCCGGCTGCGCCGTGAAGGACCCGCCGCCCACCGTGGTGCCGCCCGTCGATCGGGGTGGTGGTGACGTCTCGGGACCGCGCGGCACCACCACGGTCGTGGTCGAGGAGACCGTCGTAGTCGACGAATCACCGCGCGGGGACGTCTACTGCGGTGGCTCGCCCCAGCCGGAGCCGCGCGACGAATATTATCAGAGCGAGAGCAGCTGCTCGTCGGACACCTCGAGTACCAGCGACACCGACTCCGACAGCAGCGATTGCGGCGGCGACAGCTCGAGCAGCAGCAGCAGCGACTCGAGCGGCTGCTCTTCCGATACGTCGAGCAGCAGCGACAGCGAGCCCGAGACGACCGACTGCGCCAGCGACAGCTCGGGCAGCAGCAGCGACTCGTCCGATAGCGGATGCGGCTCCGACAGCTCGAGCAGCAGCGACTCGAGCGACAGCGGCTGCTCCGGCGGCAGCGACGAGAGCTCCGGCTACGACGGGGACACCTGTACCGGAGCCGCCGCACCGGGCGGCGAGCGTACCCAAAAGGCTTCCGCCGGCCTGTCGTCCCGCCCCCACGCGCGCCGCCCACAGCGCTTGAAGACGAGCCTCTGGTCGATGGCTTTCGTCGCCGTGGTGCTGCCGATCCGGCGGCGAAAACGCGGCCTTTCTAGCCGCGGTTGAAAGCTGCCGCGCGGCCTTGCAATGTCGGGGGTCTCCGATGCAAGAGCGCCAGAGCTTTCGACGTCAGTGGCTCGTCCCGATCGTCTTTCTGACCGGCGCTGCCTTCACGATCTTTTGGCTCTTGTACAGCCTCGATCACTTCGTGACCGGAGGAACTGGCGCGGCTCCTTCGGGCGGCCCGCTGTCGCACTACCTGGCCTTCGATCCGGCCAGCATCACCGACGCCGTCAGCTCGCTGGGCGGCATGATAGCGGCCGTATTCGGTATCGTGATCACGGTCGTGTCGCTGATCGTGCAGTTGTCGGCCGATCGCTACACTGGCGTTGCGCGCCTGTTCTTGAGCGATCGCCTCAACCTGGCCGTGATGGGCTACTACGTGATCGCTTGCGTGTGCGGGGTTTGGCTCAGCGTGTCGGTTCACCACGACTACGTGCCGCGCTCGGCCCTGCTCGGCATGCTGCTGGCCAACACGCTGGGCATGGTGCTGATGGGCCCGTACTTTCGCTACGTGTTCTCGTTCGTCGAGCCCATGAACATCGTCGCCAAGATACGCAGCGACGCGCTCAGGACCACGCTGTCGGCGTTTCACTCGGCCGAGCCCGACAAGATTCAGCGCGGGCAGGCTGCCACGCTGGGCGCCATGGAAGAGCTGACCGACATCACCAGCAACTCCATCTCGGGTAAGGACAAGATCATCGCCAGCGGCGCGGTCGACGCGCTCAAAGACTTTGCGCTCGAGTACATCAAGAACAAATCCAAGGCATCTGCGGCCTGGTTCGACATCGGCCCCAGCATCCGCACCAACCCCGATTTCGTCGCGATGGACCCGGAGAGCCTCCACGACTTGGAGCAGCGCCGTACCTGGGTCGAGTGGAAGGTGATGCGCCAGTATTTGGGCATCTACAACGAAGCCTTGGTGATGATGCGCGACATCAACTACCTGGTCGCCATCGACACCCGCTACATCGGCGAGGCGGCCGCCATGGCCAAGGACGCCGAGCTGATTCAGCTGGTGTACCGCTTCATGAACTCGTACCTGCGCGCTGCCTTGAACGCGCGCGACGTGCGCACCGCTTACAACATCTTGAACCAGTACCGCTTGCTGGTGGAGGCCATGCTACGTAGCGGCAGCGCGCGCGCTGCGGTCGAAGGCGTGCGCCACATGTTCTACTATGGCCACGTCAGCTTCGACCTGAAGCTGACGTTCGTGACCGAAACGGTGGCCTACGACGTCTCGGCGCTGTGCCAGGTGGCCAACGAGCTGGCCCTGCCGGAAGAAGACGAAATCTTGCGCATGTTCTTGGAGCTCGATCGCCCGCTGCGAGTCTCCAGCCAAGAGACCGCGCTCCTCGGCGTGCGCAAAGCCCAGGTGAAGCTGGCCGCCTTCTACCTGTCGCAGGGCGCCGAAGCCAAAGCCCGGCTGATCGCCAAGGACATGGAGGCCGAGCCACAAGATCGGCTCAGCTCCATCCGGCGGGCGCTCGAGAGCGTGACCAGCAAGGATTTTTGGGAGATCACCGATCGTGGGCGCACCTTCGAGTTCATGCCCGAGAATCAGCGCTCACGCCTGGCGGAGTTCTTCGGCTGGCTGAACGTCGCCGCGTAGTCCTCGATGGGGCTGCCGAAATGCAGCCCGAATCGCAGAAGCTTCCGTGCCGGATCCAGGCCGCAATGTCAGGCCCGAGATTTTACAGGGAGGCGGGGAGGTCCGCGAGGGTGAGAACGCATTTTTGTCTTTGGAGGACCGGAGGACCAAAGCCAAAAATATTTCCCTCGAGGGCGAGCAGGAGCAGTTTCAGACGCAGCGAGTAGGAGCGGGCTTCAGGTCGCAGGCGGCAGCGCGAACCCCAAAATCCGGGCTCGCGGATCTCCCCGCCTCCCCGCCTCCCTGTGAATCTCGGAGGGCTCTCGCTTCTGCGCGTGGGCGAAGGACGGGCCCGAGGCGCAGCCGGTGGTGAGAGACGAGCGAGGCTCAGTCGAGCGAAGCGGTTTTGGCGCCGCCGAGCTCGATGAAGTCGCGCCCGACCGGGTCGCCGAAATCGTCGCTGACCTCGACGCGTACGACCCACGGCCCCGTGCCAGCAGCCGGCGAAATCTTGGCCGAATAGGTGTTGCCCGAGTGCGTCCAGGTCGGCTCCACCTGCGCCACGTTCACGAACACGTGCGGCTTGGTCTTGAGCGGATCGCTGATGGGTTTGCCGCGGTGGTCGAACAGCTTGACCGTCACTTGCAGCGGCTCGCCCGGCCAGCGCGCGCTCTTCGGGCCGATCGTCACGTCCGCCTTCAAGGTGCGCGGTTCGAGCTTGATGCCAAGCTCCTCTTTCTTTCCGGGCTCACGCAAGCGCAAGAGCGTGCTCTCACCGCGGGCCAAGCCGACGTCTTTGGGGACTGGAATGAACACACTGGCGCGCCCGTAGCTGGCTTCCAGCCCGTCAGCGCCAATCAGCTTCACGCGGCCCGCGCGACCGAGCAAGATCACGTCGCTGGAGACGCGCGCACCTTCGGGTAGCTCCGCGCCGATGACCCGCAGCGTCACGGGCTCGGAAGCGGGACTCTCGACACCGAAGCGATCGACGGCCCGTGCCAGCACCTCGTAGCGGCCGGGTTGCAGGCGCGGCAGCTGCTGCTCGTTGCTGCGCCATTCGGCGTCCGACAGCTTGGAGCGCTTGCTGCCCTCGAGCTTGAACAGCGACAGCTGCCGGTACTCGACGTTCTGAGTCGCTTGCGCGCGCACGGCAGTGCTGACGTCGCCGTTCAGGGCCAAGAGCATGCTGCTGCTCACGCTCAGCTTGGGCGCGACCGGCACGGCCTGCTCGCTGGTGAGCCCGGCGCCAAAGGAGCGCACGATGCCGCTCGGCAGCGCCTTCCAATCGTTGCCGAGCGCTGCCAGCATCTCGCCCTTCATGGCCGCGACCGTGACGCGATCGTGAGCGGTGATGACCACGCTTTGCCCGCCCTTCGCGACCGCGCTCACCTTGCGCGGCGCTTGGATCAGCACGGCGGTCTTCGGCTGCTTGGCCTCGGGAAGCGTCACGCTGACGCGACCCGACGTCAGCTTGATGACCTGTACGGTGGTCTTTTCGCTGCCGGTGGTCGCCAACTGCAGCCGGATCGGCTTGCCGAGCTCGTACTTGGCGTCCTTCGAGAACGTCAGGACCGCGCCGCCCGGCAGCGTGCGCGACTCGCCCGCGGCGGCCTTGGTACTCGGCGCTGCCTCGCCCGCCCATGCGGACGAAGACACGACACAACACGACAGCGCGGCGAGCAAAAACCCTCTCGTAGACATGCCCCTTCTATACGGCGGCACGTTCAGGTGGCTTTAGAGCTTCATAATCCCTACACAGGCCGACATCGCGCAGGCGCAGCGCTGTGGAAAACCCCTGCAAAACCGGCGCGTGCTGTTTCCCGTTTGTGTCAGTTCGGCGCGCTCGTTCAGCCGCTGTGCGGTAGTTTGTTCAGCTCTGCCAGCACGCCGTCGAGCAAGGCTTCGTCGCGACGCATGATTGCCACATAGAGCAAGCGGACGCGCGAGTCCGTTGACGGTAGACCCTGCATCAGCTCGCCAGCGAGGCGCATCTTCTTTTCGAGGCGGTCGTCGAGCGAGCCCGTGGCGGGGCGCGTGCTGGAGTGGCTGCGCTTGGTACTCGGCCCCGGGTCGGTCTTCACCTCAGGGGAAGACTCTTGCTTCGGACGCACGCCACCGTTGTCCGCGCCATCGCGCGGACGAATGACCGAGCTCTCGTCGTCCTGCGGGGCGACCAGGTCGGGGAAGGATGGGTTCTTGCGTGCCATGTGAGACATCGTTTTCTGGCTTCTCACTCTGACGAGTGTGTCAGTCGTGCAAACTGATCAGATGCAGGTTCCATTCCGTCGTTCAGACACCGGACCCCCGGCACGCCTTGGTGGGGTGCGTCAATCCGTAAGCTGCGGCAGCTGCTGAGGAAAATCGGCGAGCCTGCGAAACGGCAGAGGCGGAACGGGGTCCGTGCCCCGCAGCGAGCGTGAACCCGCGAGCCGCTACCACGACAGCGAGATCGCAGAGGATTTGCGGCTGGTGCGGCGTTCCATTCGCGGCGGAAGCCTGCCCCCAACACCCTCGGCCGACCAACAAACTCCCGCATTTTCTGCACCCAACTTGCGAAAGCTGCAGTCGGTTTCTATGGTCTGGGCCCCCGACCCCCGAAAGCCGAACGCATGTTGATGAGGGCCACTCCAGAATCGCCGCGGATGTTCGAGAGCGATTTCATCGATCTCTTCTCGCGCACGCCGTGGACCATCGTTCCGATCCTGTTCGTGCCCGGTGCGGCGTTCCTGTTTTGGGGTGGGCTTCACTACACCGACCTAGGTGTGTGGAGCATGCTCGGGCTGACGCTGGGCGGCTTCCTGTTCTGGACCTTCTCGGAGTACTGGCTGCACCGGCTGTTTTTCCACTGGGAGCCGGGCGGCAAGTGGGGCGAGCGCATGCACTTCTTGGTGCACGGCGTTCACCACAAGTGGCCGAAGGACAAGTACCGGCTGGTCATGCCGCCGGCCGTGAGCATCGCGCTCTACTTCATCTTCGGCGCTATCTTCTACTTCACCATTGGGCCACGGCTGACCTGGGGTGTGCACTGTGGCTACGTGATTGGGTACATGTTCTACGACATCACCCACTACTACATCCACCACTTCAACCCGAAGAGCGCCTACGGCCTCCGCTTGAAGAAGCACCACATGCTGCATCACTTCAAGAGCCACGATGAGCGCTTCGGCGTCTCGAACATGGTGTGGGACAAAGTCTTCGGCACCACTGGGGCGAGCTCGAAGTGAGCAGCGGGCTCGGCGCCGCGACCGATCTGCGCGGCCTCGAGCTCACTGTCGAGAAGCTGGTCCCGGGCGGCGAAGGCTTCTTGCGCCTGCCCGACGGACAGGCGTTGTTCGTGCGCGGCGGCGCGCCGGGCGACCGCATTCGACTGGGCGTAGTCGAAAAGCAACGCGGCACGCTGCACACGCACGACTACGAGCTGCTCTCCCCCAGCCCGGAGCGCGTCGTACCGGAGTGCCCAGTGGCCCACGCCTGTGGCGGCTGCGATTTGATGCATGTTTCCCGCCAGGCTGAGCTCGTCCAAAAGGCGTCGATGCTCCGAGAAACGCTCGAGCGCGTGGCGGGAGTTGCCATAACGCCCGCGGCGTTCGGCAGTGACGCGGCCAGCGCGGGTTACCGCTCGCGGGTGCGCTTTCACATCGGCCGCCACGGCAAGCTCGGTTTCTTTGCGCGCGGCTCCCATCAGCTGGTCGAGGTGCCCGGCTGCGCCGTGGCCGACCCGCGCATCAACCAAGCCCTGGCGTCGATTCGCCGCCTGGCGCGGCGCTTTCCCGATGCGTTGGCTGGGTTCAGTGACGTGGAGCTGCGCGCGACCGAGAGCGACGTGATCGCGCGCTTCGTGCCGCGCGACGGCATCAAGCCGATCGCCGCTGATCCGTTCCTCCGCGCGCTGGCCAAAGAGCTGCGCGTGGCCGCGACCGAGCGCGAGGCGCAGGCGTTGAGCGAGCGCCGCAACGTCACGGCCGACGTGTTCGTCGACATTCCGGCCGACGCGTTCTCGCAGATCAACGCAGCCGTGAATCGCGAGCTGGTGGCGGCCGTGGTGGCGGGCGCCCAGGCGCGCGAGCTGACTAGTTTTTGCGACCTGTTCGCGGGCGTCGGCAACTTTGCGTTGCCGCTCGCGCGTCTCGGGCTGTCGGGCGTGATGGTCGAGCGCACGCCTAGCGCGGTGCAGGCGGCTCAGCGCGCCGCCGCCGCGCAGGGCATCGTCAAGCTCAAGACGCGCACTGCCGACGCAAGCCGTGCGCTGACTGACCTGGTGCGCGAGGGGCAACGCTTCGATTTGGTCGTGCTGGATCCGCCGCGTGAGGGGGCGCCCGACGTCGTGGCTGGTATTGCAGGGCTTTCGCCGCGGGCGGTGGCCTACGTGGCCTGTGACCCCGTGACGCTGTCGCGCGATTTGAAGCCGCTGCTGGCCGCCGGCCTCACCATCGGCAGCGTGCAGGCCTTCGATATGTTCCCGCGCACCCACCACTTCGAGACCCTGGTTTGGCTCGAAGCGGCCGCAGCCAGCAAATAGCGCGCGGAAACGCCGCCGGCCCGGCGTCTTTCACCAAAAGCTTGGCCCCGAGCGCCGCGGCTGCCGAAAATTCGCATTCGGGACGGCACCCTCCGCCGCGCCCTCGCAAGGACCCGCAGATTGTTCGCTCCGCCCCCCGCCTCTAGCCCCTCCTCGGACAGCTCAGCGTCGCCGCGTTGGCTCGTCACCAACGGTGACACCACCATTGGCCCGGTTCATACCGACTTGCTGGTGCGCGGCTACTTGGGCGGGCGCATTCCGCTGCATTGTCGCGTGCGCGAGGTCGGCTGGGGCTCGTGGCGTCCCCTCGAGCGCATCCGCGAAATCGGCCGCTTGCATCGGCGCTCGGCGCCCGACACGGCGCCGCTCAGCTTGAAGGAAGCCACGGAGCGCTTGCCGGTCACGCGCGACGTGGGTGAGCTGCTCACGTCTGCGCTGGCGTTGGCGGCGCTCGTGCTCGACGCCAACGCCGGTCTCGTTCACCGCTACCGCAGCCCCGTCGGCACGCCGGTCACGTCGGCCGTGTTCGGCGTGCCTGTCCAGCGGCTGGGGGAAGTCCTGTCAGCGAGCGATCCGAGTTACCAGGCAGCGCTGCGCGGCAAGGGGCTGTGCGGCGCGCCGCAACAGGGCCTGGCGGAGCGTCTCGTCGCCGAGCGCTTGCAGCACGACGCGCCGCTCAGCAGCGTGGCGATGGCGCCCATCGTCGCTTCCGGTCGTCTCGTCGCGCTCCTGGAGCTGGGCCGAACCGACCACGTCTTTCGCTCGGACGACGGCGCCGAGCTCGCGGAGTTCGCCGCGCAAGTTGCTCGCCGGATTGGCTAACCAGAGCAGCTTGCTGAGCCAAAGGGCAGCGCGACCCCTGCGGCGGGCCAGTTTGTCTGCTACCGTTTCCGCGGGAGCAGGCACGCATGAGGAGCGCGCGGACCGCGGTGAGGCAAGCGACTGGGAGCACGTCGATGCTCGTGATCGCGCTCGCCAGTCTGCTCGGCGCCGTGGGCTGCGAGCAGCCCATGTTCGATACGTCTGGCTCTGGCAGCAGCGGTGGCATGGCTTCCGCTGGTGGCACCCTGGTGATCAGCGGAGCGTCGAGCGTCACGCCCGTTGGCGGCGAAGCCGCGCTGCCGCCGGGTTGCAGCGAGCACTTGGTCGACTTCCCAGCAGGGGGCGCGCCAGCGCTCGACGACGAAATCTGCTCGGCGACCATGGAGCCCGTGCTCGCCAGCGGCGCCGCTTACATGCGCCTGGTCCTGACCGACGACAACCCGCGCTTGCCAGCCGCCGGTAGCCTGACCTTTCCGGAGGGGCTGCGCGGGCACGTGAAGGGCGACCCCATCATCAGCGTCGATCGCACGGTTCCCAATCTCCACGGTGTCATCTCCTCCGTTTCGGAGACCGACGAAGGCTACGCATTCGCCGTCACTTTCGACCCCGACGCGCTGCTCCTCACCAACGACCAGACGCGCGTCTCGCTCCGCGCCACGTTCGACTACCGCTGTGAAGGCGGCAGCCGCCTCGTCAACGCCGTCACCGAGCTGCGCTTGTGCGGCGGTTTCCCGACGCCGCCCACCTGGTCTGGTCCCGGCGAGACCTGCGTGGTCTGCTACGAGTTTCAACCAGCACGCCCCAACCCCTGAGCGGCAAGTCCATGAAGAAAATCCCCCAAAAGTCACGCTTGCGCCGCTGTTTGACGCTGGTGTTGCCGTGCTTGGCCGGCATGTCGGCGTGCGAGCGCCCCGACTACACTTACTCGGACGACGTGCCGGTCGTCGGCAACGGCGCTTCCTCCAGCTTTGCTGGTACTGGCTTCTCCGCGGCGGGCACCACGGTAGGCACCGCCGGTTCGACACCGCTCGACCCGTGCGCGCTCGATCGCACCGTGAGCAGCACGCCTATTTTCACCAAGCAGGCGTTGAGCAATCAGCTGCCCGTCAGGCCCGAGCTGTACGCGCAGCTGACCGATGCGGAAGTCGTGGCGCTCAAGCAAGGGGGCTCGTTGATCCCGCCTGCACCCCCGCTGGGCGCTGCGCCTTCGTTGACCAGCTTGCTGAACGCGGTCTATGTCGCTTCGACGGAAGACCGCAAGCAGCTCATCACCAAGCTCTTGGCGCGCTTCAAGTCGACCCGCACCCTGTGGCCCAACCCGTGGGCGCTGCGCCTGATCGATCATCCGGGCACCGAGCACATGAACACCGTGCGCGTCGTGCTCAAGAAAAAGGCCTGGGTCGTGCGCATCTTCGATGGGACGCCGCCGACCGTCGTCGACGTGAACAACGGCATCGTCAGCATCGAAGACGCCAACGCGCAGCCAGAGCGCATCGCCGCCATTTACTACGTGCTCGACGATCGCGCGCCCGGCGGCACCGCCGCCCAGTGTGAGAGCGGCAAGCGGGAGCTGGCGCTCGGCAACGAGGCCATGGTCGAAGAGTTCTCGATCGGGACGCCCGAGATTCTGGAGCGCCTGAACAGCGATATCGACGCGCTGACCGCGTTTTTCAACGTCGTCCGTCCCTGCGCCAGCGTGGAGCGCGGCTCGGGGACGTTTCACACGTTCACGGTGTGCCAGACGTGGCGCTTCTTCAGCGCGTCGACCGAGTATTCTGCGTACCAGTGGGCGCTCGCCAACCCGACGGAGCTGTACAAGCCCAAGACGCAAAACTTGGCGACCCTCATCGACGCGCTGAAGGACGACCGCTTCGAGCCGGATCCGTTCGTGGGCACGCCGCCCGCGGTCGTTGGCGAGGGCGGTATGGGCGGCGCCGGTGGAGCGGCTGATGGCGGCGCTGGCGGCGTCGCGCAGGGTGGAGCCACCGACGGCGGCAACACATTCTAGAGCTGCGCGCAGAACGCGCGCACGCGCTCCAAGATCGCCTGCTCCACCGAGGCTTGCGTCGCGCCCGTCTGCTTGAGCCGAGTTTTGGTGACCTCTAGTGAGTGGTCGCCAGCTTCGATGACGCACAGCTCGCTGGGTGCGGTCATGCGCTTGCGCACCTCTTCGAGCTCCGGAATGCTGCACAGGGTGTCGCGCGTGCCTTGCACGAAGAGAATCGGCATGCGCAGGGCCAGCAGCACTTCGTCGCGCAGCTTGCCGTTCTGACCGCGCAGGGGATAGCCGAAGCACACCAGGCCTGCCACCTTGGCCGCGCTCGCCGGCTCGAGCGAGACGTGGCAGCCCACGCGGCTACCCATGCTCTTACCGGCCAGGACGAGCTTGTCGCCGGCTTCGCTTTCGCCAGCCAGCGCGTCCAGCTCTGCGCGGTGCGCGGCCACCAGCACTTCGAGCTTGTCTGGTGCCTTGCGACCTCCCGCCCGCATGTACGGGTAGTCAAAGCTCCTGACGCTGCCGAGCGTCCCCAGCTGCTCGGCGTAGCGCCGCATCCAGCCTGAAGCAGAGGAGGCGCCGGCGCCGTGGGCCAGCAGGAAGCGGAGCGCCATGCCAGCCAAGCTAGCCTCGACCAGAGCTTGTCGCGCGATCCGGAGCCACAAAAGGACAACGGCTCGGAACGAGGGGAGCGTTCCAAGCCGCTGAGAAGATTAGGGAGACGGCGACCGAGGCGGAGGGGGGGGCACCAAGGGCGCCGTCTGCGAACGTACTACTAAGCACGCACCGTGCCAGGCTCGGACCATTGGAAGATCAGTGGGTTAAGCCATCTGACCCGTTTTGGCCATTTCAATTGTGAAACGATTCATGCGGGCTCGAAACGTTCCCGTCACGGGAAATCTGACGAAAAGCCACACATCGACCCCGGTCTCCGCCGACCCAGCGTCTCTGCTCGCACCGCCAGACGGGCAGCGGGCTCGGGACCCGGCCGGGGCTATGCTTGCCCGGTGCGTTGGTCCCTCCGTCTCGGCAGCGTCTCCGGCATCGACATTCGGGTTCACTTCACCTTCGCGCTGATGGTCGTGATTCTGGCGGCTCAGTTGGCCGAACCCCACGGCCCGCGCGGGGCCTTGTTTGGCGTGCTGCTGGTGCTGAGCCTGTTTGCCTGCGTGGTGCTGCACGAGCTGGGACACGGCTTGGTGGCGCAGCGCTTCGGCGTCGGGGTGCGTGAGATCGTGCTGCTCCCGATTGGCGGTGTAGCGCGTCTACTGTCGGAGCCGAAGAAGCCGCTCCACGAGCTGCTCATCGCGCTGGCGGGCCCGGGGGTGAACGTCATCATCGCGGGCGGCTTGTTCGTCGCGCTGCGCGGCAGCGGCCTGCCGCTGTTCGATCTCGACACCGCGCTGCGGCGGGCGCTCTCGACAGCCGATACGCGCAGCCTGCTGATGCTGCTGTTTCAGGGCAACCTCTTGCTGGCGGCCTTCAACATGCTGCCTGCCCTGCCCATGGATGGCGGGCGCGTGCTGCGGGCGCTGCTCAGCTTCTTCGTCGGACAAGTGCGGGCCACCAACATTGCGGCCGGTATCGCGCAGGTCTTGGCGGTGGGGCTCGCCTTTTACGGCTTTCAGTACAACCCGTTCTTGGTGTTCGTGGCGGTGCTGGTGTTCATGGGCGCCGGCCAGGAGCGCTCTACGGCGCGCACCAACGTGCTGCTCGCCGAGCTCCGCGCCGGCGAGGTCTGCGATCCGCACGCGGTCACCTTCGCGCCTGGCGACAGCGTGGGCGTCGCCGTCGACCAGGCGCTGCGCTCACCGCAGGCCTACTTTTTGGTCTCCCACGGCGCCGCGCCCATCGGCACACTCCCGCGCGACGACGTGATCGCTCTGGCCGGGCGGGTCGGCTTGCACGCGCCGCTGGCCAGCATCATGCGCCGGACGCTCGTGCGGGTTCCCCCGGAAATGACCTTGGCGGACGTGCGGCGCTTGCTGCAAGAGCAGCAGGGCGGCCCGGTGGTGGTGCAGGGTGAGGACGAGCCGCTCGGCGTGCTGGGGCTCGATGACATCGCGCGCATCGCGTCGCTTTCGGACCTGCTGGCCCGCGGCGGCGTGCGCCGGCCCGTGGCGGCCAATCCCGAAGCGTCGGCGTAGCGCTCGGCCGCCGTCCCCGTGGTAGCGTCGCGGGCGATGGTGCAGTCCCCGAGCGTGAACGAGCAGGCGCCGCGCCCCGTACCGCTGACCGCGTTCGAGAAGCGCTTCAAGCACCCGCCCGGCCTCGTGGTGCTGTTCTTCGCGGAGATGTGGGAGCGCTTCAGCTACTACGGCATGCGCGGCCTCTTGAAGCTGTACGTGGCCAACTACCTGTTCGTCAGCTGGCGCCAAATCAAGCAGGGCCAGCCGTTCAGCTCAGGCAGTCCGATCGACGTGCTGGGCGGCAGCTTCATTCGCTCGCTGTTGTCCACGCCCAGCGACGCCGCGCTCTCCGAATGCTTGGGCAAAGCCGTCAAGAACTACCCGGCGCTCGATCCGGCTGCCGCGCTGGACGCCGCGCGCCAAGCCTGCATCGCGCAGGAGCACGCCTCCATCTTGTATGGCTGGTACACCGGGCTGGTCTACCTAACGCCTTTCTTTGGCGGCATTTTGGCCGATCGCTACTTGGGGCAACGGAAGACGGTGTTGGTCGGCGGCACGTTGATGGCGCTCGGCCACTTCGTGATGGCCTCGGAGCAAGCTTTCTTCGTCGCGCTCGCGCTGCTCATCTTGGGCAACGGCGCGTTCAAGCCCAACGTCTCGACACAGGTCGGCGGCCTGTATGCGCCGGGCGATCCGCGGCGCGACGGCGCTTACACCATCTATTACATGGGCATCAACCTGGGCGCTTTCATCTGCAACTTCGTGTGCGGCACCCTGGCGGTGATTTACGGCTGGCACTACGGCTTCGCGGCGGCGGGCGTCGGTATGCTGCTCGGCCTCACCGTGTACGTCTTTGGTCAGCGGTACCTGGCGACCGATAATTTGACCCTGCACAAGAACGACGCCACCACCAAGCAGCCGCTCGACGCGGGGGAGTGGAAGCGCGTTTGGGCGTTGATCGCCTTGTGCGCGCTCAACATCGTGTTCTGGGCGGTGTACGAGCAGCAAGGCAACACCATGCAAACCTGGGCCGACGAGAAGACCGTCTGGCCCGTGATCGCCGGGTTTCAGCTGCCGTCCACCTGGTTTCAGTCGGTCAACCCGCTGTGCATCGTGCTGCTGGCGCCGCTGCTCGACATCTTCTGGCTGCGCCAAGCCAAGCGCGGCACCGAGCCTTCGAGCGTGAGCAAGATGGCCATTGGCTGCATCATCCTGGGCTTGTCGTTCATCGTGATGGTGGTGGGTGCGCAGGTGGTGGGCAGCGGCAAGGGCAGCTTGTTCTGGCCGGTGTTCTGCACGCTACTGCTCACCGTGGGCGAGCTGTACCTGTCGCCCATCGGGCTGTCGCTGGTGACCAAGGTCAGCCCTGTTCGCATCGTGTCCATGATGATGGGCATGTGGTTTTGCTCGAGCTTCCTCGGCAACACTCTGTCGGGCTACATCGGTGTGCTGTACACGCGGCTGCCGAAAGAGGGCTTCTTCCTGCTGCTCACCGGGCTTGGGGTCGGCGCGGGGCTTGCCATGTGGGCGTTCAACAAGCCGCTCCGTCGGGCTATCGGCTCGTCGGCGGAGAAGGCGACCGGCTGATCGCCGGGAGGCGCCGCTCGACCAAGGGCGCAAGAATCTAGCGGCAGCGTCCGAGTAGGCGACTCAGACGAGAAAATACCCGCTTGGAAGCAGGGCCGGAGGCGTTCAGAATCCCGGCCCCCATGGCGGAACTATCTCCGAACCTGCCTCGCGCCGAGGCAGGGGATGCGGCCGAAGTGGCAGCCGCGCTCGAAACAGCGCGCGCTTTGTGGTCGAACGGACAGGGGCTCGAGTCCGTGCGTTGGATTCAGCGCGCCGCCGAGAACGCGGAGTCCAGCGGCAACGATCTGCGCGCCGTAACGCTCGCGCGAGCAGCCGCCGATTTGCGCGCCGAATTCAGCGTCGGTTCCGAGCCGCCAGGGCGCATGAACGAAGCCGCCGCGCTCACCCCGTACGACGACTTTAGTGAGTCCACCATCGTCGATTCGCCGGCGAGCTCGCTGGCGCGCGCCTCACTGCAAATCGGAGTGCAAATTGCCGAGGCGCCGGTCGGACCTGCGACCAAGTCTTCGGTCATGCTGGTGAGCCCGCCTGCGCCCGCCGTGGCGCCGGGTCGCGTCGCGCAGCACCAAGCCGTGCGGGTCGCCATCATTTCCGGTGATCCGACGACGCGGCACCTCTCGGTTCAGGTGCTGGGTGAAGGCGAAAGCGCGCCGGCCGGCAGCACCGAAGCGCTGCTCGTCTCGCTCGACCCGCAGCGCAAGCTGCTGGTTTGAGTCAGTAAGCTTCGCGCAACCGCGCGATTGTCGCGCCGTCCAAGATCACCGGCTCGCGCGGCAATTTGGCCAGCGCGAAGTTGATCAGCGCGACGCGCGCCGTGATGCGCTCGGCCGAGGCGATACCGCAGGATTTTGCAGCCCAAGCGACGATGGCGCGCGGATCCGTGCCGCCCTCGCGCAGCTCCTGCAGGCTCAAATCGTCTTCGCGCTTGGCCAGGCGGCGCCCGCTTTCGTCGAGCACCAGCGGAACGTGCACGTAGCGGACGTGGGGTAAGCCGAGGGCTTGCTGCAGCAGCCGTTGGCGGGCCGAGCTGGCGAACAAGTCTTCACCCCGCACGACCTCGGTCACGCCTTGGCGCGCGTCGTCGACCACGCATGAAAGCTGGTACGCCGGAGCTTCGTCGCGCTTCGCGATCAAGAAGTCTCCGACCTCGGCCTGCACGTCGAAGCTGCGTTCTCCGAGCAGCTCGTCTTTGACCGTGACCGCGCCGTCCGGCACTCGCAGCCGTAGGCCGGCGCGTTTGCCCGTCTCGGCTTGCGCTGCGGCGACCGAAGTGAACTTGCCCCGACACGTTCCGGGGTAACGCGGCTCGTTGTCCCCGAGCTGCGGTGCGCTCTGGGCCGAGCGCACGTCCCCGCGCGAGCACACGCAGGCGTACGCCAAGCCGCGCTGCGAAAGGTCAGCAGCGGCCGCCGAAATCTCCACCAAGCCCTGGGACTGCACGTAGTTCGGACCATCCCAATCGATGCCGAGCCAGGCCAAATCGCGCAGCGCCGCCGCGGCGAATTCGGGCTTGGCGCGTGGGCCGTCCAGATCCTCCATGCGCATCAGCAGCTTGCCGCCCACGTTGCGGGCCCGCCACCACGCCACCAAGAACGTGCGCGCGTGACCCAAATGAAGGAGCCCTGTGGGGCTCGGAGCCAGGCGACCGACGTACATGCCAGTTCGCCCAGGCTAGCCGCGCGAATGCTGGCGGGCCAGTGCCGTCAGCACGTCTTGTCGCGCGTTGGGCTAGGCGTGAGGCTCAAGCGCGGGCCGCGACGCTGCGAATCACTGCGGCGAGCTCGGTTCGCAGGTTGGCCTTGGGTACGAAAGCGTCGACCTCCACCTCGGCCATCAGCGCCGCCAGCTCGCTCTCCGGCAAGCTCGACATGAGCACGACGCCCAGCTTGGCGAGGGCTGGGCTCTTGCGCAGCAGCGCGGCCAGCTTGTCCCCGCGAATGCTGGGCATCATCACGTCGAGCACCACGACCTCCACCTGCTCGTTGATCAAGTGGTTGGTCAGGCCAAAGACCGAGCTCATGCTCGAGACGTTGAAATGACCCGCCCTCTTCAGCAGATCGACCACGAACTCGCGCTCGAAGTCGTCGTCGTCGATGACGACGACGCGAATACTGGGCTTGCCGGACGCTGGCTTCACGCGCGCGCTCATGCTCCGCCTCCTGTCAGCTGGGCCTGGAGCTGCGCCAACACCGCGGCGAACTCGCGGCGAATTCCCTGCAGTTGGGGCTCTGCCGCCGACCAGCTGCCAGTAGCGAGCAGCTGCCGCAGCGCTTCGAGGTCCTCCGCCAAGCGAGTCGCGCCGGCGGCGTACAGGCTGCCCTTCAGCTTGTGGGCCTGAGCTCGCGCGGCCTCGACGTCACGCGCGCTGCACGCGTCGACCAAAAGCTGCACTTGCCCGGGCGCGCTGCGCAGAAAAACCTCAATCAAGCGCGGTGGTAGCTGGCACTCCGGATCGAGCGTGTAGGGGCCGGGGCCCAAGCGCCGCGACTCGGTCACGAGGTGGGGCTCCGCTGGTTCATTGTACGGCGTACTCCATGCCCAAGAACGCGCTGGCACGTCGCTGCGGCGACAGCGTGGCCCGGCTGCTCGCGTCCGCGGCGTACTGGGTCGGTCCGACCACATAGGCGCCGCGACTCGCGGTGTCGAACATCGAGCTCACGCGATAGCGCAGGCCTCGAACGCCCGGCACGACGCCGCTCAAGGTGAACCGCAGCTGCAAGTCTGCCGGAGCGTACGGCGCGCGCGCGAAGCCCCCGTCGAAGGCTCGGTCGGCGGGACGAGCCGCCAAGTAGTGGAGCGCCAGCGCGGGCGTGGGCCAAGGCCCGCCAGCGTCGTAGCTGATGCGCGCGTTGCCGAAGACTGCTGGTCCAACGGTCAGCGGCAATGCGCCTGAGCCGTCGCCTAGGTCCACGCGTGAGTAGGCGGAGGTCAGGTTGCCTGCCAGGCGCAGCTTGGGGCCCAGCCGGCCCTCGTAGGCCGCGTTGTAGCCGTAGTTCTCGATCTTTCCGGCGTTGGCGACGGTATAGGCCAGCGTGGTCGACGGCACGAGCTCGCCGCTGGCGATGGCTGCCTCGACTTCCGCGTCGCTGAGCGTGCGGAAGCTGACTAGCCCATTCCAGGTCGAGCGAAACACACCAAAAAACAGCCGGTGAGGGCCAACCCTCTGCTCGAACGACAGCTCCAGCGAGCGCACGGTTTCGGCGCTCAGCCCGGGCGCAGCCACCTGCTCCACCGGGTCTGCATAGTTGAGCTCGTAGGCGGTTGGACCTCGGAAGGCCTCGGAGTAAATGGCCTTGATGCGCCCGCTATCCCACGGGCTTACTCCCAGCGCCGCGCGCGGCGAAAGCTCATGACCAAAGCGCGTGTCGTAGTCGAAGCGCGCACCCAAGTTGGCGTCGAGCCAGCGGTACGGTGAGAACGACTGCTGCAGGTAGGGCGCGATCAACGCGTCGAAGCGCGTGTAGTCGTTGTTGAACGGTGCCACGGCACCCGTCACGCGATCTTCGACCACCAGCTCCGAGCGCGCGTGCCTGAGGCGCGAATCGACGCCCAGCAGGGTACTGGCATGCCAGCTGGGCTCGTCGAGCGAGAGCCTCACGTCGGCGCCACCCGACTTGCCGATGCCGACCAGCGTGCGCTCGCAGCCGCCGAGCAGGCCAGCGGGGCACTCTTCGGCCGCCGATCTGCGGCTGAACCAGGTGTAGTCGTTCAGCAAGCCGTGGGCTCGGGCGCCCAGTGTCAGCCGCGACGACAACGAGCGCCTGTAGCCCAAGCCTACCTGCAGCCAGCGATCTTGCTCCTGGTTGGCGTGATCGTCGAAGTCGTCTCCCAGGTTGACGAGGCTCGTCATGTACGGGCTCTCGCGCGTGTACATGCCGGCTCGCGCGGTCGCCTCGAAGTTACCGACCGTGAAGCGCCCGTAGGCCACGGGCACGTCCACGCGACTCGAGTGCGTCGCCAAGCCGCCCCATTGACCGGCTGGTGTGCGCGGCCCGAAGTCCTTGGGTGCACCCGTCACCGAGTCGATGCCCCAAACCTACGCGGGCAGCTCCCAGTCGGGGCCGTGCGCTTTGTAGCGCTCTAGTTGGAGCGTCAGCTCGGCCGGCTCGCCCGCGAGCTGAAAGGTGCGACCAAAACCGAGGCCCAAGCGGTAGCCCGTGCCGTAGCGCGCCAGCGGCGACAAACGCAATGCGCCGTCGCCAAAGACGGGGGCTGTCGTGTCACCTTCGGCGATCAGGCGCAGGCCCGAGTAGTCGCGCGCGCGTTTGGTGACGACGTTGATCACGCCCAGCATGGCTTGCCCACCATGCATGACCGAGCCGGGCCCGAGCGTGACCTCGATGTGATCGACCAGCTCGAACGGCACACCCGCGCCGCGCTCGAAGTACGCCGTACCGTTCCAGGGCTCGTTGGCCGGTACGCCGTCGATCAGCAAAAGCACGTGGTTGCCGTAGTCGCCGGTGAGCAGCACGCCGCGCGCGCCGATCTCCACGGCGTGCTCGACGTTGGTCGTGACCATGCCCAGCGAGGCGTAGTTGATGGCTTCGTCGAGCGAGCGGAAGCCGTACGCGCGCAACTCTTCGGCCGTGATGATGCTGGAGGTCGCCGGTGCGGTGCTGGCCGACTCGGCCTCCTTGGACGGCGTGGAGACGATGGACTCTGCCATCAGCTCTTCGAGCTCGCTGCTCTGGGCGTAGGCGAGCGGCGCGCGCAGCAGCAGCCAGGCTAGGCAACACCAAGCGGCGCGCTTCATCCGACCACCTCCGCCATGCGCAGAAAATCTGCGCGAAAGTCTACCTCTTGCTGGTGGGCTCGACTCAAGTTGACGAGGACGCGGGGCTTTGCCGAGCGCACCGCAGCACCGAGCACCAAGCCCTGCGTTACCTGCTCGGGCATGCTTCCGACGGTGAGCAACCGCAGCCCGCGCAAAGCGTCGGCGAGCACGGCTACCGATTCGGCCACGCCCGGCGTCAGGTAGACGATCCCGGCACGCAGCCGCTTGCAGCTGTCGACCAGCGTCCCTGCTCCTCCATAAATGACACGCGCCGTACCCAGGGGGTAGCCGCCCAGGGTTTCCCGAGTGGTCAGCTCGGCCTCGAGCTGCGTCCCCACACGGCTCGAGTCTTCGTTCGATTTATCCACCACGATTAATACCGACAGCTTCCCGTGCACCCTTACCGAGAAGTTGCGATCGAACGGGATTACCCGATCGAGCAGACTCACTTGGAGTCGAATCGGCACCTCGGGCTCCGCGGCGTGCGCCTGGGAGTTCACGAGCGCAGCCGCCGCCAACGCCAGCGAAGCGCGACGCGTGACGCGTGGTACGAAGCGAAAGGGCGACACCACTACGGTCAAACGGCCAGTCTCGAACTTGCTGAAGGGCTATGGGTGCTGCGGCGAAGCTGCACGCGGTTCACGGCGCGGATCGCGCCGCAAGACCCTCGCTAGTCAGCGTGCTTCATGGTTGACTGGGCGAGTGCGTGTGGGTCGAAAGCTCGGTCGAGCAGCCGCCACGACGATGCCAATCCTACTGGCCTTTGTCGCGCTTGGGCTAGTCGAAGTTTCGTATTTTCCTGGTCGTGACTCGACGCTCCACGTAGCCGCCTTGCGCGCGAAGGCCATCGCGCTCGCCGAGGTTACCGCCAACAGCGCCGTCCCAGCCCTGGAGTTCGAAGATGAAGCGGTTCTGCTCGAGTTCTTGAACGGCGTCGCGCGAGACTCGGACGTCGTGCAAGTAGCTGCGTGCGGTAGCGATGGCGCGGTACTTCGAAGCTTGGGAGCGGCCCCCGGCCAGAGGAGCTGCCCCAGCTCGCCGACGACGCGTGTGGAGATGATCGGGGACCGGCTGCAGGTAATCAGCCCGATTGCCGCCAAGACTCACCCCGGCACCCTGCTGATAGCGTTTCGAACGGACACCATCGTACGAGCGCGCCAAGACGCCGAGCGCGTCGCCTTGGCGATCGCGGCGGGCATCATCCTGCTAGGTTTCGGGGTCTCGTGGTGGATTGCTTTCAGCCTGCTGCGCTTGCAGGGGCTGCTCGAAGAGAACCGGCTGGCGCGTGCGCGCGCCGAGGCCGCCAACGAGGCCAAGAGCGCGTTCCTGGCCAGCATGAGCCACGAGATTCGCACGCCCATGAACGGCGTGATCGGCGTCGCCCAACTCCTGGCAGAGAGCCCGTTGAACGACGCGCAGCGCCGTCACGTAAGTACCATCTCGCGTTCGGGTGAGCTGCTGCTGGCGGTCATCAACGACATTTTGGATTTTTCCAAGGTTGAAGCCGGAAAGCTCACGATCGCAAGCGCGCCCGTCGCCATCCGCCCGCTCGTGAGTGAGGTGTGCGACTTGGTCAGCGCTGCAGCGCGAGCCAAGGGGCTCGAGCTGCAAGAATCAATCGCGTCCGACTTGCCGGAGGCCGTGTTGGGTGATGATCAGCGCTTGCGGCAGATCTTGCTAAACTTGCTCTCCAACGCCATCAAGTTCACGGAGCGGGGCAGCGTGAGCGTCAAGGTGCGGAAGTCGCCGGACGCCGAGCGCCTGCGCTTCGAGGTCGTCGACACCGGTATTGGCATCCCCGAAAGCCACCACGCCACGCTGTTCGACGCCTTCACCCAGGTGGAGGACTTCAGCACCCGACGCCACGGCGGAACTGGGTTGGGCCTGGCAATCTGCAAGCGCTTCGTCACGCTGATGCACGGCACGCTGGGGGTCGAAAGCACGGCAGGGGCGGGCAGCAGCTTCTGGTTCGAGCTGCCCCTCGTCTCGGCCGAGCCAGCGTTACCGACGGCTCCCAAGGTGAGCCGGGCACCCGTCGAAGGAGCAAGCGCCGTCCGACTGCTGGCGGTCGATGACAACGAAATCAACCGCGGTGTCATCGAGCACCTGGCGCTGCAGCTCGGCTACGAAATCGATCTCGTGGAAGGCGGGCGCGAAGCCGTCGAGCGGGTCAGCGGCGGCGCGCGCTACGCCGTCATTCTGATGGACTGCCAGATGCCCGACATCGACGGCTACACGGCCACGCGCGAGATCCGCGCCTGGGAAGAGCGTACGCGGGCGAAACGAACACCGATTGTCGCCGTCACGGCGCACGCTCTTGCCGGCGAAGAAGAGAAGGTCCGTGCGGCTGGCATGGACGCGTTCTTACCCAAGCCCGTGCGTTTGGAAGCGCTAGGCTCTTTGTTGTCGACGTGGACGCAGGCCCGCTCTGCTCGAACACATGTCTGAGTCGACCGCTTCGGATCGCGAACCGCTCACTTCGTGCAGCCGCAGCTAGCCACACGCTGCGACGCATCGGCGCGGATCTGCCGGGCGCGCTCGCAGCGCTTGCCGCCGTCGGTGTCGAGACGGCACACGGCGTCGCTGGCGCGCGTGAGGGACGAGAACGCTTTGCACGCCGTCTCGCAGGCGTTGGGTTCTTTTGCGGGCGCGGGCGGCGCCGCGGGCGCTGCAGCTTCGTCCGCAGCAGAAGACTTTTCGGCGCGCTTGAGGTCGCGTGGCGCCGTTGCGGTAGCCGGGGGCGGCGAAGGCGCGGGGCTCGGGGCAGCAGCCCCTGCTGCGGCGCGACCGGGCGCGCCCTGTTCGTTCAACGCCAACCGGTCGAGATCGGCGCGCGCCTTTTCGAGCAAGGCTTCGGCGTCGGCCAAGGTGGCGGGCTCGGCTTCAGACTCCTCGGCCGGAGCCTGATTGCTGGTCGGCGCCGCCATTACCGGGGCGGCTTCCGAGCCCGAGCTGGGCGCCTCGGCCTTGGGAGACATGCCGCAGCCGGCTCCCAGGCTCAGCGCCCCCAAGGCAACCAACATGACTGCAAATCCGGCGTGGCGAGTGGTCTTCATGAGGGCCCTGGGGAACAGACGCACGAGGCAGCGAAACGGGTCACCGGGCGACCCCACGACGCCGATTTTTCAGCCTTCGGCCACCAAGTAGGCAAGCCACCCGGGCTGATTGGGGGCGCGGGTGCGCTGGCGGTAGGCGTCCTTGGTCACGTCCTCGCTGGTGTCCCAATATACGTGGACCTTCGAGAAACCTGCCTCCAGCAGCAGCTCTTTCAGCTCCGGCATGGTCCAGAAGCGCCAGTCGTAGCGGAACGCTTTGGGCAGCTTGGTGCCGTCCGCGAACTCGAAATGAATGTAGTTGGTCACGTCGTGGGTGATGGCGTCGAACGTGTTCTGGTCCCACACGTAGGTGAAGCCCTCTTTGATTTTGCGATGCTCTTGCATCGGCTGGTGCGACTCCCAGCCGCCGTATGCGTCGATGAAGAACAAGCCACCCTTCGCCAGACCACTTCGGCAGTGCGCGAAGTACTTCTTCATCTCCTCGCGCGTCTTGAAGATCCAGTAGCTGAAGTTGAAAGCGCAGACGATGTCGTGCTTCTGCTTCACCTTCGCGCGCACGTCTTGCTGCAGCAGCGTCACGCGCTCCGCCGCGGCTCCAAGCGGCGCCAAGTTGTGCTTCTTGCCCCAGTCCAAGGTCGGGCGGTCGATGTCCAGGCCCGTCGCGGTGCGCTCCTTGTGGCTCTTGACCCAGGCCGCGCACAAGATCGCGGTGCCGCAAAAGTCTTCGCGGAAGCTCAGCGGCTTCTTGCCGCGGATCTTGGTGAACCACGTGTTCAAGAAGTCGACCTCGGTGTCGGGCGCCTGTACCGACAGCTGATAGAGCACGTGCTTGTCGGCGGTCTTGGCCGTGAAGCGCGACTTCTTCTTGACGCTGCGTTTGCGTTTGGCTTTGGGCATCGGGGCGCCCCGTTTACTCGCGCGCGGGCCCGTCGTGAAGCTATTTGCAGCGGATCAAGCGCGCCCAGGTGCGACGGTCGGCCACGTAGGCCAGTAAAGCGCCTTCGGGCAGCGGATACAGCGATACATCCGCGAAACCGCGAGCCGTGGCGAGCGGCTCGCTGCTGGCGGTTTCGTCCAGAGTCAGCTCGGATATCACCAATTCTTGATTGGAAGTCGGTCGGGCGTCGGCGGGCCGAACGTACGCCACGGCGGGGGCCCCGCACAGCATGGTCCCTGCGGCGGGCGAGCGGTCGAGGCCGTTCTCGTAAGTACGCCAACGCAGCGGTGGATCCATCTTCGGGTCGGGCTCGAGCGCCAAGGTTGCCAGACCAAAATGGCTCGAGTCGCGTTCGACCGGCAGCATGAGCCAGCTGCCGGAAGCCGTGCCCACGCTGGTGATCTCGGTCATGCCCTGCGTGGCGCCCGAGACCCACACCACCACGTCCGGATCGAGCTTGCCGGTCTTGGTGTGCAAGCGCCGCGCGTGTACGGGCGTCATGCCGCTTCTGCCATCGATGTAGCCGGCGATCACGTCTTCACCCAACGTGCTGAGTGACACGCTGCTGGCGGCCGCGCCCTCGGGCGTGAGATCGAGCTTCTTGCCGTCCGGCAAGCGCAAGCGCGCCAGCGAATCTTGCTTGTCGACGGGCTGCGTGATGTACGCGACCACGTCGGGCGAGCCTGCGACGGCGACGCGCGTGCCGTCACGGGCGTCGGTCGCAAGGACCTCGAGCTCTCCGCCGTCGAGCGCGCGTCGCACCAGGCGACCCTTCGAAACCCAGTAGGCGTGGGTCTTGCTGATCGCGGGGCCTCGCGCGACGGGCCAGAAATCCTGCGGTCCGCGCGTCGCTGGCTCGACCGCGCCGGGCGCGGGCTTCTTGGATTTGCTGGGCGGTAACACCAGCTTGGAGATCGCCAACTCGTCGCTACGCGTGATCATCACCACGCCGTGCGCGAAGGCGGCAGCAGGCGCGGCGGGCCCAACGTCGTTCAAACCGTCGAGCACGTAGCGACTGTTTTGCGTCGGCTTGTCGTCTTTCTCGTTGTCGGCCAGCGGCTTGGGCGGCTTGGGTTTGCTGGTGACGGCTGGTGCAGCGAGCTCTGCTGACGTTGGCGGCTCGAGCGCAGGCGCTTGCGAAGCCGAAGGCTTGGGCTTGGGCTTGGGTTTGTTGACCGCCGTGGCTGCAGGCTCTGGCGGCGGTGTGCGCGCACCGCTCGGGTCGCAAGCCCATAGGGTGACCACCACGACGCAGCTTGCGGCTGGAGAGCGCATCTACAGCGCGATCTTTGGCACAGTTTCGACGTCTCGTGTAGGAGGCCTCGCTCCCGACTCGCTCGGGCGGCCTTTGCCCGGTGACCGGCGTGTTCTACGTAGGGGCAGTCGTCCGAGAGACGTAGCATCCGCGCAGTGCTCGTGCGTGGAGGGCTAGCTCCTAGGATGCGCAAAGGCGCGGTAGTCATCGCTTCGCGCAGAGCCGCGTGTCGCTTGCCACGTGAGGCTACTTTCGGGTCTCCTGCCACGATGACTTGGACGTCGCGCGTCGCGCTGGTGAGCTCCGGACTTTGTTTGGTGGTGGCGTGCGGGGCGGATGACGAAAAGCGCAGGGTGCGCGGCGAAGCAGGGGCCGGCGGCGAGGCGCCTGCTGTCGTGAACGGCGGCGAAGGTGGAGCACCCACTCCGGGTGAGGCTGGCTCGCCGACCGTAGTGGGTGGTACGAGGCCGACGTCCAGCGAGGGTGGCGGAGCGGGTAGCCCTTTGCCGCCCGAAGGTGGCACGCCCGGTAGTGCCGGAGCGCCTGCAGAGCTGGGCGGCGAGGGCGGCGTTGCTCTTGCCGGCGCGCCCGCTGTCGGTCGCTGTGAAGGTCCGCTGACCTTTGCCGACGCAAACTTCGAAGCTCGCGTGCGGACAACCATCGGCAAGCCCACGGGGCCGTTCACCAAGGCCGACGTGCAAGGGCTGACGGACCTTTCGCTCAGCTACCAAGACATCAAGTCGATTGACGGCATTCAGTGCCTGACGGCTGTGACCACCGTCAATTTGACCAACGATCCCGTTGCGGATCTATCGCTGCTCGCGACCTTACCGCTGCTCGTCGACCTCAACGTGAGCGGCGTCAAGGTTGCCGACTTTACGGTCGTGGGCAGCTTGACCGGCTTGACGAAGCTTGCGATTCAGGCGAACGACCTGGGCACTCTGCCGGACTTGAGCGGCCTGACCAAGCTCGAGACGCTTTGGGCAGGCAGCAACCAGCTCACCGGGGTGCAGACCGTCGGTAGCCTGACCTCGCTCAAAGAGCTCGCGCTGACCGACAACGAGCTCGCCGACATTTCGCCGCTGGCTTCGCTGGTCAATCTCGAGCAACTGCGCCTCGACCGCAACCAAGTCGCTGACCTCGGGCCGCTCTCCACGTTGCCAAAGCTGACGAACCTGAACCTGTACAGCAACCTCGTCGTGAACGTGGCGCCGTTGACCAACCTGCCGCTCAAGTACCTCTACCTGACATACAACGACGTGGCCAATGGCGCGCCCATCTCCAACATCACCAGCCTGGAGATTCTGGAAATGTGGGGCAACGCGCTGACCGACACCGCGTTCGTCACGCCGCTCACGAAGCTGACGCACCTCACCTTGTCTGAAAACCAGATTGGCAACAACCTGGCCGGCGCAGGTAGCCTGACCCAACTGCAGTCGCTCGACCTCTACAACAACGGCATTACGGACGTCAGCGCGCTTGCAGGCTTGACCAACCTGTCGAGCCTCGATTTGAGCCACAACCAGATCACGAGCGGCGCGCCACTCGCTGGCTTGACGTCCCTGACTTGGCTGAGCGTCAGCGAAAACCAACTGACAGGGGTCGCATTTCTGACCAACCTGAATCAGCTGCAGAGCCTGGCCCTGGAGATGATTCCCATCACCAGCCTGAGCGGTATTGCCAACAAGCCGAACCTCACGGCGCTTTACCTGCAGTACAACTCGCTCACGGACTACACCGCCCTCAGCGGGCTCACCAGCTTGAGCACTCTGTACATTTGGAACAACGCGCTCAGCGACGCCACCCCGCTCACGCCCCTCGTCAACCTGACGTCACTGTCGCTGACCGGCAACGCGCTCACGAACCTCACGCCCCTGGCGGCCAACGCGGGTCTGGCCGAAGGCGACACGCTGGAGTTGGACAAGAACCCCTTCGACTGCACCGCCCAAGCCGCGAACCTGCAAGCGCTAGCGGCTCGCGGTGTGTCCCTAAAGACGGACTGCCCCTAGAGTGGGCGGGCCTTCGCCTAGCCGCCGCCCAAGTGCTCCAGCAGGGTCTTCAAACCCAGGCCAATCAATACGATACCGCCCACGGCGTCGAGCCGACTGCCCAGGGCGGCGCCGAAGCGATGGCCGGCGAACAGACCAAGCGCGCTCAAGCTCGCGGTCGTGACGCCGATCGTCAGCAGCGACACGCCGAGCGGCGCGCCCATCAACGGCAGCGCAAACCCAGCCGCCAGCGCGTCGATGCTGGTCGCGATCGCGAGCAGCAGCATGACCTTCAAGCCGAAGGCGGCGGCTTCGTCCGCCGCCTCGGGCGCGTCGCCGTGAAACGCTTCCCACAGCATTTTGCCGCCTATCGCGCCGAGCAGGCCGAAGATGACCCAGTGGTCCCACTCCGCGATTGCCTTGCCGACAGCGCTGCCCAAGAGCCAGCCGAACAGCGGCATCAATGCCTGAAAACCACCGAAAAATCCCGCCACGAGCGCGACGTGACGAAAGCGAATTTGTCGCACGACCAGGCCTCGCGCGGCCGCCACCGCCATCGCGTCCATGGATAGGCCAAACGCCAGCAGCAATATTGAACCGAATTTCATGACCGCTGGCTCAGCGCGGTCATTCGACCGGCACGTCGACGCGGTAGGCGCTGCCGGTCAGTAGATCCGTCAGGTACAAGCTGTCGTCAGGACCCAGCGTGATGCCGGCGAGAGTGCCTGCCGGCAGCCCGGTGTCGAAGAGCCGCAGCGCCCTGCCCGTGACGTCGAACGTGTGAATGCGGCTGGTGGCGTTGTCGGTGACGTACAGCACGTCGTCGGCGAAGGCGATGCCGCTCGGTCGCTCCAGCTGTCCAGCTGGGATCAGCGCGCTCACGCCAGCGCCGTCCATGGCGCCACTCGCGGCCAAGAGCTCGTACTTCGTGATTTCGTCACCCGGCGTCGCGGTGCTCGGATCCACGCTCAGCACGCGCGCGTGACCAGTGTCGACCACGTAGACCAAGCTGCGCGTCTTGTCGTAGACGAGGTGGCTCGGTACTTCGGGAACACGCAGCAACTGCCCCGTGATGTACCGGTGCACTTCGCCGTCGGAGTGATTTTCCCCGCCAATCTGGTGCGGCGCGTGAAAATCGACGCGGTCGAGCGAGCCGGCCAGGCCGTTGAAGGCCCAGTAGGCGTTGGCTGACTCGTGCGCGATGCCCATGCAGTACGGAGTCTCGTGCAACATGTCCAGGTGCGTGCCGTTCTGCTCGGGCAGCGGCTCCACGCCAAAGATGGCGGGATCGGACGACCACAGCACGGGCCCCGCGTAGGGAATGTCGTCGTCTTCGTAGTTGTCGGTCAGCGCCTCTCCGCAGGTCGCGAACAAAGCCTCGTCTCCCCAAGCCATGGCTGCAGGGCGGCGCATGAAGTGCCAGGAGTTGCCGTCTTCTTTGATGACCGCGCTCGGCATTGCGCTCGTGGCGTCGCTCACGACGGCCATCGCGCCCGGCAGCGCAGCGCAGCCGCTGTCGACCTCCTGGGTGCAGGGCAGGCCGCTCGGAAACTGGCGCAGCGCGACCCACAGCTCGCCCTCGATCGTGGGATTGAAAGCCAGCGCTGTGGCGCTCAGCTTGACCTTGGCTTGCGGTGCGTAAACCAGCTCCGGCGTGACGCTCTCGACCTGCAGGGAGGGCGTCTCCGGGCCATCGTCGGGCGAATCGATGGCTTCAGAGCTGCAGCCCAAGGCCAGCGCGAACAGCGAGACGGATGCCAGCGGCCGAAGATCTTTCACGCGCCGCTAGCGTAGCGCCCTGGCCTCGCTCAGCCAACCTGGCGCGGGCGGGTTGCGTCGCCCGCCGATCCGCGAGAAAAGGACGCCTGATGCAGGTTGGTCGCGCATTCCAGGCCTTTCGCTCATTGGCGGGAGCGCTGTTCGTCTTGCCGCTCTTCGCTGGCTGTGCAGGAAAGGCCGCGCCTTCGGCCGAGTTTCCAGCCGCGCCGGGCAGCGACGCTCCGGGAGCCACGGGCTCGAGCGAGGGCGCAGCGCGGCCCGGCGCTCCGGGCACTGGCGGTCGCGCGACCGGCGCTGCGCCCGCTGCGTCGTTTCCGCGCGCACCCTTGCCGGGCGGAGAAGAGCCTACGCCGGACAAAGCCTTGCCCGAGCTGCGGGTCGAGCAGCTGGGCATGCACGTCGGTGGTGGCAAGAACGATGCGGATGAAAAGGCGCCGTTCCGTCGCGCCCTCGAACAGAAATTCCCGGCCTTCATGGAGTGCTATCGCTTGGTCGACGATCCGTGGGCCGGCGGCAGCTTCGGCGTCGATCTCAAGATCGCGCGCGCGGGCGGCGCGCCCACCGTCGAGCAACCGCGCACGCGCATCCGCGGCGCGGGCTTTCAAGAATGCATGGTCGCGGCCTTCGGTAAGGTGCAGTTCGAAAAGCCCAGAGCTGGGCCGACCGTGATCAGTTACTCGATCTTGTTCGCGCTCGGTAAGGGCAAGCCGAAGGGCTAGCGCGGCTGCGTCAGCCCGCGCTACCAAAGCGCTCGAACGGCATCGTGCTCACGGGCGCGCCGCGCAGCGCCACGTCGGTCAGGTGTCGAAGCAGCGGCAGCTCGCGAGCGCGCGTCTTGCCCGATGCGTCCCAGCTCTTCAGTGCCAAATCGAGCTCGCGCAGCACTTCCAGGCATTCCAGGGTGGCGCCCTCCATTTTGGCGATCGCATCCGACAACGAAAGGCCGCGCCCGAGCCACTTGCCGAAGCGCCCCGTGCGGCCGCCGTTGCAGGTCACGTTCAAGTCTCCGGTGCCCGGCAGGCCAATCGCCGTATCGGGCTCGCCGCCGACCAGCGCGACCACGCGCCGCATTTCCAAGATGGCTTGGGCGAAAACAGCCGCTTCGTAGTTGTGATACGCCACGCTGCCGCTAGCGCCGCCTCGAGCTTCGTGCACGCCTGCGCCAAAGCCGACGCCCATCGCGAAGGCGTTCTTCAGCGCTGCGCAGGTCTCGGCGCCGATCAAGTCTGCTTCGACGTGAATGAAATAGAACGAGCCACGCGCTAGCGCTGCCCAGGCTTCGCAGGCCTGCAGCGAGCGCCCCGTGAACACGATGTTGGTCGGCACGCGCCGCAAGAGCTCGCCCGCGATGCACGGCCCTGCCACCCCCACGGGTGACACGCTGGCGGCGACCTCGCGCGGAAGCGCCGCTCGAAAGACGTCGGGCAAGACGTCGAGCCGCCCGTCCTGCCAAACCAAGCCTTTGGACACCATCAACACCGGCTTGGGCGCGCGGACCAAATGCTGGCCCAACGCCTCCGCCGCCCAGCGCACGCCCGCCGAGCTCACCCCGAGCGCGATCGCATCTGCGCCTTGCAGCGCTTGCTCCAGCTCCTCGACGAAGTACGCGGGGATGCCGGGCAGCGCTTCCTTCAGCTTGGGGTGCGGCGCGGTTGCCTTGAGCGCCATGATGATGTCGCGATCGAGCGGCGAGCCGACCAGCCGCACCTCGTGGCCGTTGGCCAGAAACGGCGCCGAAAGCGCGCTACCCATCATGCCGGCGCCCACGATCGCGATCACGCTCATGGCGGTGTCTTTAGCCAGACGGGGCCGGAGCGGCCAGCTTCTTTTCGGGAGCCTTGTCGGTTGGCGAGGCTTTCGGCTCGACGAGGGGCAGCGGGGGGAGCGGGGGCAATGCCAGACCTGACGGCACTGGCGGCAAGCCGAGCTCCTTGCCAATTTCGTCCAGCTTCTTGCCGACTTCGTTGCCAATGGCCTTCAAGTCCTTGGCGTTGGGAGTAAGTGCGATCAGCTCGGCCAGCGAGAGCGGGCGCAAGCCGCAGCCAACCCCAATCTTCTGCGTGAGCTTGGCGTTCGCCAAATCTGCGGTGCTGGCCTTCACGCCCACCTCGACCGAGACGTCGCCGCGCACGATCGCGAGCGCCGTGCGCTTGCCCTGCTTGCCGGAGGCGCGACCCAGCAATTGGCCGAGCCGTGACTCGGCGGCTGCACCCGCCAGCGCATCGCAGGGGAGGGCGCCCTTCAAGTCCAGGTCCACGCTGGCATTCACGCCCTCACGTTTCACGTTGCCGCCGCCGTTCAGCTCGAATTTTCCGGCTCTCACCTTGGAGTTTTTCAAAGTCACAAGCGTGCGCGAATGATCGATGTGCAAATCGGTGTCGAAGGTCGTGACGTCGCCGAACACGAAGCCGTCCAGCTCGGGCGGGTGCGGCGGCACGAAGCCGGTCAGGCTCACGCTCAGCTTGCCCGTCAGCTCAGCCTGCGTGAAATCGGGAATGCTGTTCACGCCTGTCGCTTGCGTGCCTTCGATCCCAGCCGGAAACGCCAGCTCGGCTTTGCCCGCAACGACTACTTCCGGCAAAGGCAGCGGAATGCCAAGGCCTTGGCCCAGCAGCCCCAGCTTGGTTGGCGTGAGCACCACGCTCATCTGTCCGGCGCCCTTGGCGTCCATGCTGGCGTCCAAGCGCAGCGGCGCCGCCTGCGCGCTCTGATCACCAAAGCCGATGCTCACGTTGCCGCCCGCGCTGGTGAAGCCGGCGCCCACCTTGCCGATCTCGAAGCCCGAAAGCTTGCAGCTTTGGGCCGAGAAAGCCGCGCCTGCCACGGTGCGCGTCAAAAAGCCGTTCGACAGCGTAAGCCACGCCGGCCCTGCCGCTTCTTCGGCGACGCGGAGGCTCACGCGGCTGGCCAGTAAGGGCGCGGTGAACGCGCCTGGGTTGTTCTTGGCCCACTCGCCCAGCTCCAGCAGCACGCGCGGCAAGCTGCCGCTCACCCCGACTTGCACGTCGGACAGCTGTACTTGCACAGGCTCGAAGCCTTGCAGCGAGATGTCGGCCAGCCGAATCTTGGCTTCGAAAGCCGGCGCGCCGATCAGCTTGGCGGAGGCGCCCGCCAGCTGCACCCAGCCAAATCCAAATGCTATTTCTCCGGGCGTAAGCGCGATGCCGCGCGCCTTGGCTTCTGCTACGACCCGCTTCTCGATGTACCCTGGCAGGTACAGCAGAATTGCCGCGATGATGCCGATGACACCCAGCACCACGATTCCCAAAGCGAGCAGCAGCCCGTGCGTTCGTCTCACGGCGGGAGCCTACCATGCCTAACTACCTGACCCCCGAAGGCGCCAAGAAGCTGCAGGTCGAGCTGAATCAGCTGCTGAACGTCGACCGCGCCAAGGTGGTGCAAGAAGTCGCAGAGGCCGCCGCGCAGGGTGATCGCTCCGAGAACGCCGAGTACATCTACGGCAAGAAAAAGCTGCGCGAAATCGATCGCCGCATCCGCTTTCTCACCAAGCGGCTCGACGCCGCCGTCGTCGTCAAACAAGAGCACTCACACGACGAAGTACGCTTCGGCGCCACCGTCGACGTCGAGGACGAAAACGGCAAAAAAAGCAGCTATCTCATCCTGGGCCCCGACGAAGCCTCACCCTCCAGCGGCAGCATCAGCTTCCAATCCCCGCTCGGCAAAGCCCTGATGAAGCGCAAAGTCGGCGACGTCGTCAGCGTCCAGCGCCCCGCCGGCGAAATCGAAATCGAGATCAAAGCTATCAGGTACGAGTAGCCGTCTGCGCGCCCGGTGTTTTTACTGCTCGAGACTGCAAAGCGGAGCGCGCTGCTACAGCGTGAGCTCGCGCAAAGCGCGAGCCAGAATCAGGTCACCCGACCTTGGCACCAGCAGATCACGATCATCCAAAGAAGACTGGAGTGAACAAGACTCGGCGAGGCCGAGCGCCGATTGCGCCTCAGGCCGCGGGCGTCGCATCGACGCCCGGGCAGAGCACGGAGAGGAGAACAGGAACCTACCTCGCGACGGGCCAGCGCACGCGGTAGCCGCGACCGCGTAGGTACTGAATGGCGTCTGGTGCGCCGGCGGCGCCGAGGCGTTGGCGCAGCTCGTACACTTGGTTGCGAGCGGCGTTGCCGCCAACCGAGCCGTTGAGCACGACGCGGTTCAGCTCCTTGGAAGGCACGAAGCGCTCGGAGTGATCGAGCAAGAACTCGAGCACCGCGCACTCGGCGCGACGCAGCGGGACCTCTTGATCGTTCACCGTAAGCGATCGTGACAAGCGATCGAGGCTGAGCGGCCCCGCGCGCAGCACACTTCGGAAAACTTCCGACGTGCGTCGCGTGCGTGCAACCAGGCCTGCGATGCGCAGCCGAAGCTCGAGCCCGTCGACGGGCGAGCGGAGGAAGTCAGTGGGTGATTCCCGCTCGAACAAGCTGGGCGACGGTTGTCCCGCTCCGGGGACGATCCAGAGCACGGCTTGATTGGCAGGTACTTCGCTGGGCACGGTCACGTCCGCTTTCGCGACGCAAACCGTGGCCAACGAGGCGTCGTCGCTGACGGCGATTCCACCGTCAGCGAGGGAAGTGCCGAGCTCGGCGAGCTCGGTCGAATCGAAACCGCGAAGGCACACGAGCTGCTCTCCGCTAACTACTTGCGTGGCTTGCCCCATGATGTAGGTGATGCTGCGACTGTCGTTTTCTGGGGTCAACCACCTCAGGTGTACGAGCCCCAATTTTCATCACTTCTGACCACCTAAGTCAGCAGAAATGACGCACCGTAAGCGGAATACTGTACTCAGGGCCGAAGCGAAATCCCTTGGGGTCTCCAGCACATGGGCTCCTTCGGCAGGCTCGCGAAAAACGTCGGCGGCCTAAATGGCTATGGCTCGAGGTGAGCACTCATCTCGAAGTGTCCGCGCTGCGCTTCACGATCGCCTCCGTGGCGCTCGCACTGTGTGCGGGTTGTGATGGACAGCTGCTCGGTACTGACGGCGCTACTGACGTAGGTGGCAGCTCGGGTCTGACGCCAACCCCGAACGCCGGCAGCGCTGGCGTCAGCACCACCCCCGCGGGTGAGAAGCTCGATTGCGGCAAGACGCAGGTCGCGTCAGCGCCGCTGCGCCGCCTGACGCGCGAGCAGTACGACAATACCATTCGCGATCTACTCGCTATTGAGGGGCATCCCTCTTTGGCGCTGGCAGCCGACGAAAAATTGGCCGCTTTCTACAGCAACGCCATCTCGCCGGTGACGCGCTTGTCCGTCGAACAGTACCGGGACAGCGCCGAAGGTTTGGCGGCTCAGGCCGTGAAGGAACGACTCGACTCGCTGGTGGGCTGCACGGGCGCCGACCAAAACGCCGTCTGTGCCGACAAGTTCATCGAAGACTTCGGGCGCCGTGTCTTCAGGCGCCCGCTCACGACCGAAGAGGCCGCGCGTTACCGCGGCTTGTTCGACGCGAGCCAGTCGCGCGGCTTTGGCGAGGGCATTCGGGTGGTGCTGCAGACGCTGCTGCAGTCGCCGAACTTCGTGTACCACTTGGAGCTCACTCCGGCGCCGGCCGGTGTGGGCGTCACGCCGCTCGGCGGCTTCGAAGTGGCGTCGCGGCTCTCGTACGCGCTGTGGGACACCTCGCCGGACGCAGCGCTGCTCGACGCTGCCGCCGCTGGCCAGCTGGATTCCAAAGACGGTCTGCGCGCGCAAGCCGAGCGCCTGCTCGAGAGCGACCGCGCCAAGGACGCGCTGTCGAGCTTTCACCTGCAGTGGCTGGGGCTCGACGGCCTGCTCGACACCAACAAGGACGCCGAGCTGTTCCCGCAGTTCAACGACTCGCTGAAAAAAGGGCTGCGCGACGAAAGCGCGGGCTTTGCTGATTTCGTGATTCGCCGCGGAGACGGCCGGCTCGAGACCTTGCTGAGCGGCTCGTTCACCGTGGCCGGCCCAGAGGTGCTGTCGCTGTACGGCGCCACGTCGGCGCCCGCGGCCGACGGCACCGTGCAGCTCGACCCGGCGCAGCGCGCGGGCCTTTTGACTCAAGGTGCGTTCTTGTCGGCGCACTCGCACGCCAACCAAACTTCGCCCGTGCATCGCGGGCTCTCGGTGCGCAAGAACCTGCTCTGCACCGACTTGCCCGACCCGCCCGCCAACGTGAACAACAACCCGCCAGTGCCGGATCCAACGGCGACGACTCGCCAGCGCTTCGAGCAGCACCGGCAAGATCCGAGCTGCGTGGGCTGTCACGTGCTTTTGGATCCGATCGGCGTTGGCTTCGAGAACTACGACGCCATCGGCCGCTACCGCAGCGACGAAAATGGTCTGCCCATCGACGCCAAGGGCGAGCTGCTGAGCGCCGGGACGTCGAGCGGCACCTTTTCGGGCGCGGTGGAGCTGGCCAAGAAGCTGGCCACGAGCCCTGAAGTGCGCACGTGCGTGCAGAAGCAATGGTTCCGCTTCTCGCTCGGCCGCTTCGAGGGAGCGGAGGACGCCTGCACGCTGGCGAGCCTGGCTGCGGATTTCGAGGCCTCCGACTTCGACGTCAAACAGCTGCTGCTCTCGCTGGTGACCTCGGACGCGTTCCGCTACCGGAAGGTGGAGCCTTGAAAGCCGTGCAAAAACGCCCCTTCAGCCGGCGAGCGTTCTTGAGTGGGCTCGGCGCCTCGGCCGCGCTGTCTCCGTTTCTGCCGCTGCTGGAGGCTGAAGGGCAAGAAGCGAGGCCGCTGCGGCTCATCCTCTGGTTCACGCCGCACGGCACCGTGTACGACAACTGGAAGCCCACGGGCGGCCAGACCGATTTCACGCTCAGCCCGATCTTGAAGCCGCTCGAGCCGTACCGCTCCAAGCTGAATATCTTGGATGGCTTGAAGATCCAGGCCGACGGCGTGGGCGCGCCGCACACCAAGGGGCCGCCGCTGCTCTGGACGGCATCGCCCTTGAACGACGACATGACCTTCACCCGCGCCGACGGCTCGGGTGGCATGTATTACGGCTGGAACAGCGCACCCAGCCTCGATCAAGTCATCCTGAGCAAGCTCGGCGCCACCACGCCTTACAAGTCGCTCGAGTTCGGGGTGCGCTCCGGTGGCAGTCACCCCGGCTCGCGCATGATCTACACCGGCTCGCAAACGCCGCTCGCGCCCGAGACGAACCCGTGGGCGGCTTTCAAGCGCTTGATCGGCGACATCGGCAAGACGACGGAAGAGCTGGAACGGATCAGGGCCGAGCGCCGCTCGGTGCTCGACGTGCTGGACGGCGAGCTGGGCCAGCTGCAAGGCAAGCTGGGAAGCGCCGATCAGAAGAAGATCGACGCGCATTTGACGGCCGTGCGCGAGATCGAGGTGCGGCTACAAAATTCGAGCGTGTCCTGTCAGGGACCCGTGCTGGGCAACGAGGTCGACTTCAACAAGTCGAGCAACACGCCCGTGGTGATGGACGCGATGATCTCGCTGATGGCGTCGACGCTGTCGTGCGGGCTGACGAACTTTGCCAGCATGCAGTACCGGGTCGGCGAGAACGACGGCGGCTACTTGTACGATTGGCTCGGCATCTCGGACCTCGAGCATCATTTGATGACGCACGAGGCCGACACGAACATGAACGCCAAGGCCGAGCTGACCAAGATTTACACCTGGTACGCCGAGATGTTCGGCAAGTTCCTCGGCAAGCTCGACGCCATTCCCGAGGGCGGCGGCACCATGCTCGACAACTCGCTCGTGGTTTGGGGCAGCGAGCTCGGCAAAGGCAACTCACATTCGTTCGAGAAGATGCCGTTCGTGGTCGCCGGCGGCGCCGGCGGCAAGCTCACGACGGGGCGTTATCTCCAGTACCAAGGCGTCGAGCACAATCGGCTGCTGGTCAGCATCGGGCAGCTGATGGGCGTTTCGGACATGCAGAAGTTCGGCTCGACCGACACCAAGACGGGCACGCTGAGCGGCTTCCTCTGAGGCGGCGCGGGCAAATCCGGCTGGCGCGCGCGGCGGCCCGTGCCCATCGAGCGCGGCGTGCTAGAGCGTTGAGGCCGTGGTTGGGCGGTTCAAGGTCGCGGTCGTGTTGGGCTTGGTCAACGTGGGTTGCGCTGCGGCGCCGCCAGGGCCGCGTGGGCCATTGTCCGAAGCTGGCGTGCAGTTCGCGGTAGATTGGTCCGTGGCAGTGGCTGCCGCGCGCTACAGCCGGGACGCGAGCCAAGGCACCACCAAGAGCAGCTCCGACTACTACGGCGCTAACTTGCCGCTGCCGCCGCGTCGGCTCGAAGCGCGGCTGGCGCCGGTCAGCTGGGCCGACATCGGCGCCGACCTGGGGTGGATCGACGGCGGCGCGGACGTTCGCTTCGGAGTGCCGGCTGCGGCCGGGCGCTTCTTTGCAGGCAACGTCGCCCTCGGGCTGCGCTCGGGAAAGCCTGGGCCGTTTCGGCGGACCAAGCCCACGCACTCGTATTGGGCGCGGGTCGAGGCGTACCCGCTCTTGCACGAGTCGCGAGACGACAGCCACCGCGCCATCGTGTCGCTCGGCTTGAACAGCGGGGTCTTCTATCACGAGGTTCCGATCGCACAGTTCGCGGACGACCACGCAGACGCCGGTTGGTTCACCGACTACTCGACGCCGATCTATCGCGAAGAGGTGCGGCTCGAAGCGGCGCTGGGTTATTTCCTGAAGCCGAGCGGGGCGGCTTCCTTGTTGCTGGCGGCGGAGCCGTATTGGGTCCTGCGCGGTAACGACGGCAGCGGCGGTCCCGCCGGGTCGTGGTTCAAGCAAGGCTGGGGCGTCGTGTTCGTGCTGAACGCTAGCGTGTTCTTGCGGGCTCATACGGGCTCATCGGACTGATGAACGCTGACCACTTTGCGCGCGGTGGGTTTCATGTATCGTGCCCGGTTAAATGTTGCGCTTGTGCTTCGTTTGTTTGGGTAACATCTGTCGCTCGCCGATTGGTGAGGGGGTGATGCGACATTTGCTGCAGCAGGCTGGGTTGGCAGACAAGGTCGAGGTGGATAGCGCGGGCACGGCCGGCTACCACAGCGGCGAGCTGCCCGATGCGCGCGCGCGTGCCGCCGGAAAGCGCCAGGGCATCGAAGTGGGTGGACGCGCGCGTCAGTTCAAGCGCGCCGATTTCGAGCGCTTCGACTACGTGCTGGCGATGGACCAGAGCAACTTCGAAGACTTGTCGGACTTGGCGGGATCGGACGAGCTGCGCAAGCGCCTGTACCTGCTGCGCAGCTTCGACGCCGATTCGCTGCCGGGCGCATCGGTGCCGGATCCTTACTACGGCGGCGACGAAGACTTCGACGACGTGGTGCAGATCTGCCTGGCGGCCTGCACGCCGCTTTTGGAGCAGCTGCGACGCGAGCACCACCTTTAGCCACCATGATCGACGCGGCTCTCGAGAAGGCTCTGCGGTTCGCGCTCGGCGCGGGTCTGCGCACGACCAGGCGGCTTTCCGGCGGCGACATCAACGACGCCTTCGAGGTCGAGCTGATGAGCGGCGTAAAGGTGTTCTTGAAGACGAACTCCGCTGCTCCCGTCAGCATGTTTCCGGCGGAAGCCGCAGGGCTCGAGTGGCTGCGCGCGGCGGGCAGCTTGCGGGTGCCGGAGGTGCTGGCGGTCTCGAACGGGCGCGAGGGCGAGCCCGGATTCTTGGTGCTGGAGCTGCTCACGCCCGGGCAGCCGCAGCGCGACTTCGACCAACGCTTGGGGCGCGGACTGGCAGAGCTGCATCGATTTGGCGCGCCGCGCTACGGCTGGGAGCGCAGCAACTTCATCGGCACGTTGCCGCAAAAGAACCAGGCGCACGACAGCTGGGCGGACTTCTTTTGGTACGAGCGGCTGGAGCCGCAGCTGTCGCGGGCCGTGGCGGCGGGGCAGGCCAGCCAGCGCATGCGCAGCGGCTTCGACCGCTTGGCGTCCAAGCTCACGCAGCTCGTGGGCCCTGAAGAGCCGCCGGCGCGGTTGCACGGCGATCTGTGGGGAGGCAACCTGCACATCGACCCGGCGGGTGAGCCCTGCCTGATCGACCCTGCGGCCTACGGGGGGCACCGGGAGGTCGACCTAGCGATGATGCGGCTGTTCGGCGGCTTCGGCGAAAGCGTGTTCCGTGCCTATGACGAGGCGTGGCCGCTTTCACCGGGCTACGCCGAGCGCATCGCGCTTTATCAGCTGTATCCGTTGCTCGTGCACGTCAACCTGTTCGGCGGCAGCTACGTCGAATCGGTCGAGCGGAGCCTTGCGCGCTACGTCTGAGTTGGCTACGGCTCCGCCATGGCTTCCGCGGCTCCGCGTCTCGTCACCATCGCCGACGGCGAAAACCTGCTCGACGGCTTGGCCGAGGCCTGCGGCACCGGCGACGGCTGGGTAGCAGCGGTCGGTCACGTCGACTCGGTGGAGCTGCGCGTCGCCGGCGAGGGCGCAGACGTGCGCAAGCAACTGCGCGGGCGGCTCACGCTGGCGCAGCTGTCAGGGCCATTTGGTGGGCCCTACTTTGCGACGCTGTCACGCCACACCAGCACGGGCTCAGAGCTCGTCGCGGGGCAGCTGCTGGCTGCGCGCTCCGCGGCCGTGACGGCCACGCTGTGGACCGCGCAGGGCAGCGTACGCGAGCTGGTCGATGCGGCGCCGCCGCGCGCCGAGGCGCCGGTTGGAGCGCCCGAAAAGGCTGCTGCGGCTTCTGTTGCTCCTGCTGCTGGCGCGCCTGCTCCGGCTGCTGCCGGCTGGGCCGCCGCTGCTGCTGCTGCTGCTGCCGCCAACCAAGAAGACGAAGACGAGGAGCCGCAGCGCCCTCAGCGCGGCGATCTGGTGCGCCACTTTGCCTTCGGCTTGTGCGAGGTGCTGCAAGAGACCGGCGACCGGTTGAAATTGCGCGACACGCACGGCCCCGGCCGCATTCGCGAAATCGCCCTCGACATGCTCGAGATTTCGCCGCCCACCGAGCACAACGGCAAGCGGACGTTCAAGCTGAGCCGCAAAGGCTGAGCCGGAGCCGAGCGCTGCTTGGCGCGCTCAGTTGGCAGCATCCGGCTTCACGTCGAGCCGCGCCACGACCGCCAAGATCACGAACGCCAAGATCGCCGTGGCACCCGCCAGCACGTAGGCCCCAACGCCAGCGGCGGCGCCGAGGGCGCCCGATACCCAAACGCTCGCTGCCGTGGTGATGCCCGACACCTTCCCACCTTGTTGGATGATCGAGCCGGCACCCAAGAAGCCAATCCCGCCGATCACGCCTTGCAAGACGCGCGTCGGGTCGAAACCTTCGCCGGTGCGGGGGGACAAGTGAGCGCCAACCTCGAAACCCAAAAGAGTGAAGCTGGCCGCTCCCAGCGACACCAGCATGTGCGTGCGTAGACCCGCTGGCTTGTCCTGCCGCTGCCGATCCCAGCCGATGAGCCCGCCGATCAGCACGGCCACGAGCAGGCGTAGCGAGACTTCCGAAATCGAGGCACCTTGCGTGAGGTTGGCGGGCATCTTGCGGCGTCTGGAGCAAGTTGCGTACCGGGCGCCGACGGTAGAGCGCCTCGCTTTGGCTGCCGGATCGTGGCCTCTGACCAGCGCTGTGGTGCGGACTCTTGGGCCGCCGCGCCCGGGGCAATCTGCCCTTCTGCTGCGTTCTTGCAGCAGGCTAGCGCTTGCTACTCGAGCGCCGGCGCAAGCGCGTCTTCGTCGCAGCCGAAGCGCGGGCGCTCGGGAATGTCGTCGATGCTGGGCACTAGCAGCAACCCGAATTGCCCGGTCGTGGGGCCCTGAATGGGAGCGAACACGGTGCCGGTGACCGTGCCGCAGTAGAAGTCGGACACGCCGCAGATGGTGCCGTGGAGCGTAAGCTGTGACGTGATTTCGATGCCCGGCAAGATGGCGTTGGCGCTGCCTGGCAGCGTGGACTTCGAGGTCGGCGCGTCGAAGGTACCGTCAGCGCCGATCGCGTAGGGGCCGACCACGAGCGGCTCGCCGACTTGGGTGCGGCGGTCTTGGGCGTCGAGCGCTTTGTAGCCGTACTTGACGGCCGTGCTGCCATCGAGCTCTGGCGTTTCTACCTCGCCGAAAAACAGGATGGCAGAGCCGGGGGTGGTCTCGGTTTCGAGCGCCAGCAGGGCGAGGCCATGCACGACGCCTGGCTCGGGGGGGTGGCAGCCAGTATCGGCGCCTGCAGCGCCTGCGGCTCCGGTCTGGCTCGGCGCGCCGGCTTCGCCGAGTGCGACGCGCCGGTCTTCGAACTGCTGGAAGCGCCCACTCGCGTCCGCGCAGCCCACGCCGGCCAGCGCGCAGGCGGTGCCGAACACGAGGCGAGCGAGCGAGCCGAAACGCATCGCTGCAAGATAGCGTTCCGAGTGCGGGGAGGGTAAAGGTTTTGGCTTGTTTCGCATGCGCTCCGCCCGGTCCGCTCGGCTTTTTGGTTCCGCTTTTGCGCTCGCGCTTTCGTGCCTGTGGGCCGGTCCGGCAGCGGCCAGCGGCTTCTCGGTAGCGCGTTTTTCGGGCGAGCACGGGCACCCCACGACCGACAACCCGACCGCGCTGTACTTCAACCCAGGTGCTCTACGCGCTCGCCGCGTCGAGCTATTTGCAGATGGCCTGTTTGGGCTGCGCCGCGTGACCTACACCCGCAACGCCCAGCCCAGCGACGAGCCAGACGCGCCCGGGGCCGAAGGCGCCAACGTGGGCCGCGCGACATTGCAAAACCCGATGGCGAGCCCGTCGCTATGGCTGGCGGTGCCGGTGACACCGCGCTTGTCGCTGGCGGCAGGCGTGTTCACGCCGTTTGGCGGCCCCATCAGCTGGGACCAGCGCACCGGTTTCGAAAGCTCGCCCTACCCGGGACCGGTCGACGGCGTCACCCGCTATCACGCCATCGAAGGCG
Organism: Polyangiaceae bacterium; assembly: GCA_036261775.1. Classification (GTDB taxonomy): domain Bacteria; phylum Myxococcota_A; class Polyangia; order Polyangiales; family Polyangiaceae; genus PMG-095. Next base: position 56,818 of record DATAKF010000377.1, read on the forward strand.
TTTCGATCAGCAGCTACGGCTCGCTCGGCGGCGCCTATGCACTGGGCGATACCGGCCTGCGCTTGGGCGTCGCGCTGAGCGGCGTCTACTCGCGGCTCGAAGACGTGCGCGCTTGGAGCGGCGGCGGCAACGGCGTTTTGGGCGAGGGCCGCTCACTGCTCGAGGTCGACGGTTTTGCCTGGAGCTTTGGCGCGGGCGCCTTCTACGAAGATTCCACGAAGCGCTGGCGGCTCGGATTGTCGTATCAGTCTCGACCCAACGTAGCGGGCGGCATCAAGTTGGGCGGTCGCTTGAACAACGACATCGGCGGCCCCAGCAGCGCCGACGTCGAGCTGCACGAAGACTTGCCCGACGTCGTGCGGCTTGGCATCGCCTACCAGGCCAGGCCTAACGTAGAGCTGCGCGTGTTCGGTGCTTGGGAGCGCTGGAGCGCCTTCGAGCGGCAATGCGTGACGCAGGCGGGCGCCGAGTGTGAGCTCTTGCCGGACGGCGGACAGCCAAACGGCGGCAAGGTGCTGCAGAACGTGCCGCGCGAGTTCCGCGACGGCTTCGAGGCGCGCTTTGGCGTCAGCGTCTGGACCTCGCCTGGTTTGGAGCTGTTCTCCGGCTTGGGCGTGATGAGCACGGCAGTTCCGGCCCAGACTTTGGAGGCCAGCTTGCCCGATTTTGCGGGCGTCACGTTTTCGCTCGGAGCGCGCGGTCGCGTGTCGGACGCCCTCAGCATCGGTGGCTCCTTGTCTCACATCGTGTCGCCCGCGCGCGACGCCAAGAGCCAATTTCAAGACTACAAGCTGCCGAGTCGGCTGCCGGATGCGAGTGGCCACTACACACAAAGCATCAGCTACGCTGACGTGAACGTCTCCGTGCGGTTCTAGGTTTGCGAGGCTCAGGCCCGCAGCGAGCGGCGAGCGCGCGGGTGCTCGCCGCTGCCGCGCCCATGGCCGTGCACCGAACGCCAGCCTGCGCGGCCTTCCAAGATGCCGCCGTCCGCGGTCATGGCCACCACCATACCGGCGTCGGCGATCATGCTGACGAAAGGCGCTTGCCAGTTCGGGTCTTGCCACACCGGGCGCCAGCCCAGCTCGCGCGCGGGGTCACGCACCCAAAGCCGACCCAAGCTGCACACCCACTCGCGGTCGAGCACGTCCATGGCAGCGGTCGTCAACGCCGGTGAGCCGTCGGCGACGGAGCTCACGGCTTCTTGGCCCTCGATGCGCAGCGCCACGCCGTCGCTGCCTACGACCAGCGCCAGCCCGCGCTCGGGCTCGGAAGCGCCGCTCACGAAGGCGCGCGTGCGCGGCGTGAGCAGCACCGTCGTTTCCCATTGGGTGGGCGTATAGATCGCAGCAAAACCGGTGCCTTGCTGCAGCCGCCCGCAGATGACCCAACGCTCGTCGTCCAAGCGCAAGAGCGCGGCCACGTAGGCCACTCCGTCGAGCGGTAGCGGCTTGAGCCAGCGACGCGCGGCCATGGCCCACAGCTTGGGCGGCTCTCCCGGGCGTTGCCCGACCGCGGCCAGCAAGTCTTCGAAGCGGCCGCTGGCGTGCGAAAACGTGACCAGCGGATCGGGCGCGCGCACGACCTCGCGCACGCCTTCGGTCGAGTACACGGCCAACGTGCCAGACTCGCCGCCCACCAGCCAACCGCCGGCTTCGAAGCGCCGCGCGAAAGCCATGCCGGCGGGCAGGTCACGCGCGACGTCGTGCGCGGGGATCCAATCCTGACCGTTCCAAAATTCGGGGCCCTTGGAGGTGAAGGCAAAGCAGTGCCCGTCCACGTCCCAGGCCGCGCTCAAGATCACGCGGTCACCACCGGGAGGGTGACGAGTCGTCCAGGTCCAGTTCGAGACGTCGCCCGGCGCGGCGAGGTTGAGCAGACTATTGACGAGGCGGCGGCTCGGCTTCGGCGGCTCGCGCGTCTCGGTCAGCCAGGGGCTGAGCGCGTTGGCCAGCTCTTGCGCGTCCTGGTGGCGTTGATCGGGCGCCAGCGCGGTGGCGCGCGCCAACACCGAATCGATCGCTTTGCAGGCGTCGGGCCGCTTGCGCAGCTCGGGCGATAGCGCGCGGCCTTCCAAGATGCTGCGGCGCTTCTTTTCGCGCATCATCAGCATGGCTTGCACGGGTGTGTCGGCCGGAAAGTACTCGTCGCCGGTCAGCACCAGGTACACGACGCACGCAAAGCTGAAAAGATCCGTGGTCACGCCGCTCGCGCCCAAGTCGGGCATGCACTGCTCGGGCGCGGCGTAGCCGACGGTTCCGACTGGCACGCCGCCGAACGTCGCGTTCAAGCCCGACGGTCGCGCGATGCCAAAATCCGAAATCTTGAAGATTTCGGCTTCGCCGAAGCCGCAACACAAGATGTTGCCGGGCGTGAGATCGCGGTGCACCACGCCCACGCCGTGAATCGCGGTGAGGCCGCTGGCCAAGCAGCGCACGAGGTGCGCGGTGCGGGCGCCGTCGAACGCTTCGCCGGTTTGCTCGATGTGGTAGGTGACGCGCTCCAGCACCGTGGTGCCTTCGACGCCGCCGTGCACGTACTCGACCGCCAGCCAAGGCGTGGCGGGGTGCTGCGGGCCGTGCAGGTGCGCGGCGCCCGTGTCGACCAGTCGCACGACGAACGGGCAGGGCGGAACGCGCTCGTTGAGCCGTCCGAGCGCGACGGCTTCTTTCTGCACGACCATCGCCGCCGTGCGGTCCGAGCTGGCGCCGAAGGCTGGTCGTACCAGCTTGACCACCACGGGCGACAAACCGTCCGGCGCTTGCCTGAGCGACAGGTACGCCGAACCCATGCCTCCCTCGCCAATCTGTCGTTCAAGTCGGTACGTCACCCCTGGCTGCAGCTCCGACTGAATGACGCGTCCGCTGATGGAGACGGGAGAGGAGCTCGAAAGTCGGTCGGACATGAAGTCGGATCCCCCGAACGCGCCAGGCGGCCCCACCCCGAGCCACCTCAGACGCTATCACGGTAACGCGGAGCCTGGCGAACGCCGCAAAACCGGCGATATTGCCGAGATTTGCCTGGCCATCCGGGCGCCCTCGGGAAGTCACGTTCCGGGCCCTTGACGCTTCCCACGTCCGAGGGCTTATAGCGGCGCATGGGCGCCGTACGCGACTTCATCACCCACCATTACCGTCACTTCAACGCCGCATCTCTGATCGACGCGGCCAAGGCCTGGGAAGACCACCTGGCCAAGGGCGGCAAGATGCTGCTCACCATGGCGGGCGCCATGAGCACGGCCGAGATGGGCCTCGTCATTGCCGAGCTGATCCGCAAGGACAAGATCCACGGCATCTCGCTGACCGGCGCCAATTTGGAAGAAGACGTCTTCAACCTGGTGGCTCACAACAGCTACCGCCGCGTGCCCAACTACCGCGAGCTGAGCGCGGCCGACGACAAGGCGCTGCTCGACCAGCACCTGAACCGCGTGACCGATACGTGCATCCCCGAGCACGAGGCGATGCGCAAGATCGAGAAGAAGATGCTTGCGCTCTGGGAAAAGGCCCAGAAGAAGGGCGAGCGTTACTTCCCGCACGAGTATTTCTACCAGCTGCTCCGCAGCAAAGAGCTGGAGCCCGAGTACGAGATCGATCCCAAGGGCTCGTGGCTGCTGGCAGCGGCCGAGAAGAACCTGCCGCTGTTCGTGCCGGGCTGGGAAGACTCGACGCTGGGCAACATGTTCGTCGCTGGCGTGGTGCGTGGCGAGTACGGCTACCAGGTCATGAAAGCCGGCCCCGAGTACATGGGCTCGCTCATCAGCTGGTACAAAGAGACCGACGCCAACAGCTCCATCGGCTTCTTCCAAATCGGCGGCGGCATCGCCGGAGATTTTCCGATCTGTGTGGTGCCGCTCTTGCACCAAGACCTGGAGCAGAAGGTCAAGACCTGGGGCTACTTCGCCCAGATCTCGGACTCGACCACGTCTTACGGCTCGTACAGCGGCGCGCCGCCCAACGAGAAGATCACCTGGGGCAAGCTCGAGGTCGACACGCCACGTTTCATCATCGAGTCGGACGCGACCATCGTGTTCCCGCTCGTGGCGGCGTACTTGCTCGACCTGTGAGCGGTCTGCCGGGGTAGGCCGGGGTAGGGGCACCCGGCCGCCCGGCCCCGCCCCCGCATTCTGCGCAGGCGGCTCGAGCGCTTCCTCGTTGGGCTAGCTAAGGCTCGCCGTGGCTGGGGCGTGGCCGGATTCCAGCGAGCTGTTCGTCCTGCCTGACATGATGCTGGCAAGTCTGGGGTTTCGGCGGGCGGTAGGGCTCCTGTTCGGTGTTGGCTGCACCTTGAGCGCGTGCAGCGGCAACACCAGCGGCGGTGGCAGCGACGCGCAGCAAGCGCAGCCCACACAGAGGTCGCTCGTCCAGCCGCCGCCGCCACTGGACCTGTGCGGCCCTTTCCAGCTCGAGTACGACCTGGCGATCGCTCGGGACGCTTGCCCCGAGGTGGGCTGCGACTGCTTCGGCTACCTTCCGGTATCGACAGCGCGAGGCTGTGTGGTGGGGCTGGATTGCTCGGCGGTTTGCTCGTCCGGCGTTGGCTCCAGCGACTGGGTCGCCTGTGCCACCTATGCGTGCCAAGACGATGCCGACTGTGCCTCGGGCGTTTGCGTGCTCTCGGAGGGAGCAAGCGCTGGCATGTGCGGCGAAGGATCGACTGGCAGCCGGTGCGCGAACGAAGGCGATTGCCCGGGCGAAGAACGCTGCGTCGCGGTGGACGAAGCAGGCGGGTGGACCTGTGTGCGCGCCTACGAAGGCTCTCCCTGCAACAAGGACGAGCATTGCGCGGGAAGTCATTGCGTGCGGTGGTCGGGCAGCTATCTGGGAGCATGCTCAGCCGGGCTGAAGGATAGCGCCTGTCTGACGTCGAGCGATTGCCAGGCCGGACTCGCTTGCCACCAGCAGCGCTGCGGTGACGGCAGCTACTTTAGCTCGTGCACCAAGGACGACGACTGTGCGCGCAGGCTTTGCGTGCAAGGGACGTGCACCGAGGGCAATGATGGCGACGGTTGCAACAGCGATGGGGACTGTGACAGCAGCATTTGCGTCCACGGCTCGACCTGTGTTTCGGGGGAAGTCGACGCCTACTGCAGCGAGGACGACGACTGCCATTCAGGTCGCTGTGCGGCCAACAACTACGGCAACGCCTGCACCGACGGAAAGCCGGGTGCGAAGTGCCTGGCCCACGAGGACTGCTTGAGCGGCGTGTGCCAGGACTTGCCAGTGGACTACGTACCTGCACGCTTCCTGAGCTGTCTCTGAGCTGCCGAAAGCTGCAGCCGCCGGGGGCTCGCGCGCGCACCGATTGCCGAGCGGCGCTACCCCGGTCGACGCGCGTTCTGGGGCGATGCTTCAATCGTTGTTGCAAGTGTTGTAGCGTGAGACGCGAGAGGAGCGTGGCGTTGTCGTTGGATGAGCCAAGTTGCGGACAGGAGCTGGCGCAGGACTCGGAGGTTCCCGAGCTCTTGGGTCAGCTTTGGGAGCACGTCGCGGGCAACCTGGCGGCGCACGCCAAGTGGGTCGGCACAGCGACCCCGGTGGCGGCTGCGGAGCACGACTGCTTGACTCACATCGCGCGCGAGTACCGCAACGTGGCCGCCGCCGCCGAGCGTGCCGCCGCGATCATGAAGTCGATGGATCGGTTGGAGCCCGCGCCGCACGATCCCAAGCTGATCGATAGGCCCGCGCAGGCGCGCTACATGCGCCGCAAGATCGAGCTGCAGCTGGCGTTGGCAGATCTACTGGTTCGCCACGCGGATGCTTCCCGCGTTGCCTTGGCTGAGCTCGAAATTCAAGTCGACGACTGAGCTAGTCGCGCCCGAAACGTTCACGTCACGAGCGCGCGAAGGTCAGGCTCGTTTTCGCGCGCGGATCAGCGCATCGACTCCGCTGCCGGCGACGGCACGCGGTCGCTCTTCGGCGATCAGTAGCTCCCAGGCGGTGGCATCCAGCGCCGCGCGTGCTTCTTCGACGGAGACTTGCACTTGATTGGCGGCGGGGCTGGGGCCGCCGGTAGCCGGATCGATGGGACGGTGCCCGATGAGGAGCAAGGTGCCGCCCGGCGCAACGGCGCTAGCCATGCGCCGCACCAATTCTTCGACCGAGCCTGCGATATGGACGTAGAGGCAGACGACCAGCTCGTAGCCGGCCGGTTCAGGCGTGAAAGTCGCCAGATCGCCTTCGCGCCAGTCGATGCGCTGGGCAATCTCCATCCCTGCGGCTTCGGCCATCGAACGAGCGTGCGCCAACGCGGCTGCCGAAAAGTCGACCGCCGTGACCTGCCAGCCGCGCGCCGCGAGCCACAAAGTTTCTGCGCCGTGCCCACATCCGGCGTCCAGCGCCCTGCCAGGCGCAAGGTCGGCAGCTACCGCGAGCAGCTGTGCGTTGGGTTGACGCTGCGCGACCTTGTCTGCGTGCTCGCGCAGCGTCTTCGACCAAAGCTGCTCCCAGAACTCTCGATCGAACTTCGGCGTGGTCATTCAGGGCTCGTCGGTTTGGGGCTGAGTTGCGCCTCGCGCCATTGAGTCCGCGCTGGCAGCGTGGGCAACAGCCGTTCGAGCGCCGCACGCGCTGCGACGGCGCTTCTGTCGTCGGCTGCGTAGAAGTGCACGGTGGCGTCTGCGCAGGTCACGTTGTTCGCGATGGTCAGCTGTCCGAGGTCGCGCCAGGGAGGGGCGTCGTCGTGCTGATTGGGTAAGAATGTGTGGGCGTAGGCTACGGCGATGCGCGCGCCCTGGGTGCGGGCAAGGTTGCGAATCGAACCGCTGCGAGCAAGCTCGGTGCGGTAGCGACTGGGCGGCAGCGACGCGAGCGCCCAGAGGTCGAAGATGCGATGCTCCCCGCGCAGCGAGACGGCGCCAATGTCGTTCACGGCGACCCGCACGTCCGAGGGCAGCGCGCGGACGAAGCGCGCCGTTTGCAGTTGCTGATCGTAAATGTTGCGAGAAGCCGTAGGTAAACTGGACCAAACGCCGTACGCGCGCACCGCCGAGAGCAAGGCCACGGCCGCCAACCCGCCGCCCGCGGCCGCGTGTGTGTAGCCCCAGCGCCCGTCGGTTCCGCCGAAGACGGGCTGCAACAGCAGCGCCAGCGAAACCACTGCCAGCACCAGCAAGTAGGTCTCGTAGCGCGCCAACGCGTCGGTGGCCGCGAAGCAGAGATGTCCCGCCGTCGAAGCCGCCACCAGCAACGCCAGTAGCGCTGAGGCACGTCGCGGAGCGCTTGCGCGCCACTGGTGCCAGGCCAGGCCGAGCAGCACCAGGGTAGCGGCCAGCAGCGCCGGTGAGGTTGACACGTTCAGAGCGAAGCGCAGCGAGGACGACTCCCAGCCGAAGGCAGCCCGCTTTTGCGTGACGGGATTGGGCAAGAGCTCCCAGCCTTGGGCCACCGACCAAGCTCCGAACGCCGCCGCGGGCAGCAAGCCCCCGAGAGTCACCGCCAGCGCCGCGCGAGGCTTGCGTTGCGCTACGAGACACAGCGTCAAGATGCCGACGAACAGCAGGCTCTCGTAGCGCAGGCCGGTTGCGAACGCGGCGGAGATCCCAAGACCAAGCGGTGCAGCGGCGCGTGAGCTCAGCATGCTCGAGGCGCACCGTAGTAGGAGCAGCGCGGCTAGGGCGTGCGGCGTGTGCTCCATGCCGAGCAAGGCCGCGCTGCCCAGCACAGAAGACAGCAGCAGGAGAACCGGGAGGCGCGCGCGCGACGGCAGAGCGGTCTCTCGCAACCAACGCTCAGTCAGCAGCAGCACGCCTGCCCCAGCGAACAGATTGAGCGCCAAAGGCCAGAGCACGGTCGGCCCCGTCAGCACGAAGCCCGCCGCCAGAAGCGCTGGCCACAGCAGGCTCGACGTGCTGGCCGAGAAGGCATCGGGCGTCACGCCCCACACCCCGTGCTCGGCGAGCGACCGCGCGACGGCCATGTGGATGTAAGCGTCGTCGAGCGGGAATGCAAACTCGCCCGTCGAGCGATAGGCTCGCAGCGCCAACACCGCGCTGGCGAAGACGTACGCAGCCAGCGACACCAGCCAAGGTACGCTCTCGTTCCAGCTTCTGGCGACTCTTGTCGCCACGTTGCTTGCCGACTCCTTCACTTCACGCCTGAGTATTTGGAGAATGCCAGGTACCCCAGCAACGCCGCGGGGGACAACAGGGGCAGCAGCAGCGGCAGGGCGCCGAGAGGCATTGAGTTGGAGACGTTGCCGAAGTCGTCGCTGAAGGCGACGGCTAGAGTCGCGCAAGCAGAGGCCAATACGCCAAGTAGCGCCCACTTTCGCGGTTCACCGCTGGGCGCTCCGCGATAGCGCGAAAGCGCGTGCACCGCGGCAGCGATCAGCAGCGGGGTGACCAGCAAGAATGAGTGGTTCCAGACCAAGGGTGCCGCCAGCAAGCTGACCACCAGCGAAAGGCCATCGAGCAGCTTGGGGTGGGCGAAGCGCGCACTCGTGGCGAGCGCGGCGCCGACGAGCAAAACGGCGACGAAACACGCGAGCTCCGACGCATTGCCTCCGAGCTCACGCACCAGCCTGGCGACGGTGATGAGGTTCGTCGCTTCAGCCGAGGATGGCAAGGCAGGGAGCCCGCCGCCCCACGCGGTGACTACCAAGGCGAAGAGCGACGCGAACAGGCCCGTCGTCAGCTCGGGTGAACGCCAGCGTCGGGTCCGAAGTGCGCTCGCGCTCGCCTGCGCCAAGAGAACGATCGGCACCGCGGCCGGCAACGGCTTGAGCGCGATGGCGGCGCCGAGCGCGAGCCCGGCGTACCAAGGATGCGCGCGGCGCCAGGTGAGCGCGAGCACGGTGAGCCCGGCCGTGGCAGCCGACAGATTGCCGTAGGTCATCGCTTGGGTGGCTGGTGGCCACAGCAACATCGCAATCGCTGCGGCGCTCGCGCGGCTCCAGAGAGACACGCGGGCCTCGGTCAATGGAAGCCAGAGCGTGAGCGCTGCGCCGCCCCAAATCAGGCCTCGCGTGCAGGCGTGGAAGGTAAGCTCTCCGCCGTGTCGCAGCAGCCAGGCGCCCGCCTGGGCTACGCCGAGCGAGTAGAGATAGCGGGGGCAAGCGGTCAAGTCGCGCTCGTTCACGAGCGCGCGCGCGGCGCAGAGATATGGCTCCTCGTCGGCGAGTGGCAAGCGTGAGAACAACTGCGCTCGCCAGGCGATTGCGCCGACCAGGAGTACGAGCCCGAACGCGAACCAGTCCCGGCGCGTCATGGCTTGCCTATGCTCGCGAGGAGTCGGCGGCTCGGCGTGTGCGTCGGATCCAGCCGGAGCGCCGTGCGAAGCTGCTCGATACCGCGCTCGCGCGCGCCCGTGCCGAGGAGCGCGGCTCCCAAATTGTAGCGATGGCTCGCGACTTGGGGCTCGAGCTGGACAGCGCGTTCGGCCGCCGGCAGGGCCCGCGCCGGCTGCCCCAGATTGAGCCAGCAGCCCGCCACGTTGCGCTGCGCGCGCGCGTAGGAGGGAGCGCGCTCCACGGCGCGTACCAAGAGCTCGATGGCGCCTGCGCAACCCTGGCGGGTTCGTACGGCGTGAGCGAGGTGGTAGAGGGCGCGCCCGTCGTCCGGGTCTGCGCGCACGGACGCCTCGTACAGCGTTAGGTCATCGTGAAATGCGGCAGCCGCTTGTCGCGTCGAAAGCAACCCGAACAGGGTGGCAACGGCAGGCAACGCACGCGCGGCCTTCTGCGCCATGCCGCCACGTGCTTCGATTGCGGCGAGACCGGCCGCCAACGCCAGGGCCAGACCCATCAACGGGAAGTAGCCGTACCGGTTTCCCCAGACGCCGAGGATCGGCAGCGATAGTACGTGGGGCGCGAGGGCAAGGAAGAACCAAGCGATGCCGAACAGCGCAGCTTTGCCGGCGTGCGAGTCACGGACACGAGCCAAGGCGAGGCAGCCGACTGCGCTGCCCGCGAGCCAAGCACCCGCCAGCGCTCCTGAAATGGGCTTGAAGCTCGAGATGGTGGGGGCTTGAGCGAAGGTCAGGGCGAGCGTCGCGTAGTGCCGCACGATGGCGGCATAGTTGAGCAAATGTTCGCTAGGTGGGGCGCCCAGCTGGTCGCTGCCGCTGGGAATGCCCAGCAGTCTGCGCAGCGCAAAGATGGCCGCAACCCCGCTCAATGGCGCGAGCCACGACAGCGCCAGCCGCCAGCCGACCTGCCCTCGAGACCCCTCCAAAAGCGATAGCCCTACGACCAGCGCGGGCACCACGACGTAGGGCTCCTTGCTGGCGAACGCCGCCGCGCTCGCCAACCCACAAAGGACGAGGCGCAGCGCACGTCGTGTCGCTTCGGGCATTGGATACGCGAGCAGGGCCAGCAGCCCAAACAGCGCAGCCAGCGTGTCGTGCCGACCGGTCAGCCACATCACGGGCTCGGTCACGAGCGGATGCGCCAGAAACATCGAGCCCGTGAGCAGCGCGCTCAGCCGCGGCAAACCGACGCGACGGACGAGTGCCACGAGCAGCAGAGCGCAGGTGACGTGTAGCATCACGTTGCCGAATCGGAACCACGCAAGTGACACACCGTGGATGCGCGCCCCCAGCCACAACGAGGCCATCGGCAAGGGATGATAGAGCTGCGTGGAGGGTTGCCCGGCCGAGCCCCACAAGTCCCGGGTCAATAGACGCATCAACCCACCCGGCTCGACGAGCGCGGGATTTTTGGCGACGAGCGGCACGTCGTCCCACACGAAGTCACCCCCGAGCCGGTCGCCGAAGATGGCTAGCGCCAAGATGACAGCACCGAGCACCGTCACGTAGCCCTCTCGCTTCGTGAGCCATTGGGTCAGCGGCGTCGAGGCGCGGCTCATGAGCTCCCGGCATGCTACCAGAACGGCCCGCCGCATTATCCGAGACCGAAGGGGCGGGCGCGCTTGCGCACTACCGGCAGGTGAGTTGACTCGACCTTGCCTGCTTCACGCTTGGGCTCAGTGAAACGTCTCGGATTCGCGTAGCGCGAACGGCGCGATCTCGGCCAAGAAGGCTTCGCCGCCTTCCGTCACCATTTCGTAGCTGCCGTGCATCGAGCCGAAGGGTGTCTTCAGCGGGCAACCCGAGGTGTACTCGAAGCTCTCGCCGGTCTTGAGCGTGGGCTGATTGCCGACGACGCCGGGGCCGCGCACTTCTTCGACGTGACCGTTGGCGTTCATGATCACCCAGTGGCGGTTCACGAGCTGCACGGTGGCTTCGCCCTCGTTGGTGATGGTCACCGTATAGAGAAAGAACCACTCACGCTTGGCGGGATCCGAATGAGACGACGAATATCTGGCGTTGACGACGACGCGCACACCGCGCGTGAGGGCTTCGGAGCTCGGCACGGCGCGCAATATACACTCGGTAGTGGTGTCCAAAGTCGCAGCAATACCCCACTGTGCGGCTGGTCGGCCGTCCGGTTTGCTAATCATTCCGGTGGTTTGACCACTGGGGTTGACTCGGGGCGCCTGCCGTTGGACCCCACCACGCACCAAGCCGTGGCTGCCTGTTACTTCGACGTCGATGGGACGCTGGTCTCGTCCAACCTGGTTCACCCGACCCTCTACTATCTGATGAACCAGGGCACGCCGCTGCAAAGCGCGCTGAAGCTCGGTCGCGCGCTGCTCGATTCGCCGCGCTTGATGATCGCCGAGATGGTGGATCGGCGCACCTTCAACGAGATGCTGTTCTCCTCGTACGCCGGTACCAGCGAAGACCGAATGATGCTGCTGGCGCAAGAAGCGTTCGACAACGTCATGCGTCCGTCACTTTATCCGGGCTCGCGCAGCCTGGTGGAGAAGAGCCGGGCGGCAGGTCACGACGTGGTGCTCGTCTCGGGCGCGCTCGAGTGCGTGCTCGAGCGCCTGGCCGATCACTTTGGCGGCGCCGAAGTCATCGGCAATCGTCTGGAAATGAAGGACGGAATCGCCACTGGCAAGCTGCTGAAGCCGGTGGTGGCCGGACCCGAGAAGGCTCGGTTGATCCGCGAGCACGCTGCGGCCAAAGGTTATGACTTGGCGGACTGCTTCGCGTTCAGCGACAGCTACTCCGACGTGCCGATGCTCAGCGTGGTGGGGCATCCGGCTGCCGTGAACCCTGACAAGCGTCTTTCCTGGCTCGCCAAAGCTTATGGCTGGCCGAGTTTCGATCTGAGTCGCGCTGCATGAATCATCCCAGTCTCGTCACGTTGGAGCGCGACAGCGCCCCCCGAGTTTTGTTCTCCGGCGACCGCCTGGTGGAGGTCGATTTACCGGCTGGAACTCGCGTTATTTACCCCAAGCCGCCGATGGTGCCCCTGCGCGACCCGGACGCGGCCATCCGCTACGCCATCAACCATCCGCTCGGCTCGGACCCGCTGTACGCCAAGCTGAAGCCCGGCATGCGCGTGGCCATCGCGATCGATGACATTTCGGTGCCGCTGCCGCCCATGAAGCGCCCCGACGTGCGCGAGCGCATTTTGACCATCGTGCTCGAGATGCTGGCCGACCACGGCGTCAGCGACATCGAGATTATCGTCGCGACCGGCATTCACCGGCGCATGAAGGCGAGTGAAATCCGCTGGGTGGTGGGCGACAAGATCTTCGACGCCTACTGGCCGGATCGCCTCTACAACCACGACGCCGAAGACAAAGACAACATGGTCGAGATCGGCACCACGCCCCACGGCGAGGTGCTGGAGCTGAATCGGCGAGCGGCCGAGAGCGACCTGCTCATCTACATGAACTTGAACTTCGTGCCCATGAACGGTGGCATGAAGTCGGTGGCGGTGGGGCTGTGCAGCTACAAGAGCCTGCGCCCGCACCACAACCCGACCACGATTCGCAAGAGCGACAGCTACATGGACCCGGGCGGTTCGCAGCTGGCGCGCGACATCGAGCGCATGGGCAAGCTGGCCCACAAGCACCTGAACATCTTCACGATCGAAGCGACCGTGAACAACCAGATGTTCGACAAGTCGCTCGATTTCTTGATGAAGAACGAGGACGAGCTCTCCGGGCGGGAAAAGGCCTTGCTGAAGGGCCTGGTGATGTCGACCGCGCGGCTGCCGCAGCCTGCGCGACAGGCCATTTTCGATCGCTTTCCGGCGCCGTACGGCCTGACCAGCGTGTTCGCAGGCGCTACGGCCGACGTGCACCCGCGCATCGTGGAGAAGAACTTCGAGCAGTACTGCGTGCCGATCGAGGGCCAGGCCGACGTGCTGGTGACGGGCATTCCGTTCATCAGCCCGTACAACGTGCACGCCTTCCTGAACCCGCTCTTGGTGCAGGTCCTGGCGCAGGGTTACCTGTTCAACATGTACCGCGGCGCGCCGTTGGTGAAGAAGGGCGGCACGCTCATCATCACGCACCCGTGCACCGACAAATTCGATCACGAGCAGCACGCGCCGTACATCGACTTCGTGCATCGGCTGTTGCCCGAGTCACGCGACTCGAACGTGCTGCGCGAAAAGTACGAAGAGAAGTTCGCCAAGGATCCGGCGCTGATCCAAATGTTCCGCTCGGGCCACGCCTACCACCCCGCGCACCCGTTCTTCATGTGGTACTGGGGCGAGAACGGCCGCCAGCACATCGGCCGCGTGATCGTGGTCGGCGCCGACAACGAGTACATTCCCAAGCTGCTCGGCTACGAGACGTCGCCGAACATGGAAGATGCCCTGTACAAGGCCAAGAATGGCCAGAACAAGACGCTCGACATCACGTGCCTGCACGTGCCGCCGATCGTGATGGGTGACGTGACGTTGCCGGCCGGCAGCAACGGGAGCGCTGCTTGAGATGGTAGAACGTCCGGAAACGGCGCTCGCCAAGGTGGCGAACGGTAGCGTGCCGCCCCTCGATCTGGGCAGGCTGCTGCGCGGCAAGCGCCTGGTCGTGGTCGGTGGCACCGGCTTTTTGGGCAAGGTGTGGTGGGCGTTCTTGCTCAGCCGCTACCCCGACATCGGCCACATCTACCTGACGCTGCGGCCCAAGCGCGGCAAAGACGCGCAGCAGCGCTACGACGAAGAGGTGGCGACCAGCGAGGTGCTGGACGCGCTGCGCGGCGAGCACGGCCTGAACTTTCCGGAGTTTTTGCGCTCGAAGGTGACGCCCATCGCGGGTGACGTGATCAAGCCGTTCTGCGGCCTGGACGCGGACCTGCGCGAGTCTTTGCGCGGCAACATCGACGTGGTGGTCAACGTGTCGGGCGTGGTGGATTTCGATCCGCCGCTCGACGAAGCGCTGGAAGTGAACGCGTTCGGTGTCACCAACTTGGTCGCCTTGGCGCGGGACCTCGGCAATCTGCCGCTGCTGCACACCAGCACTTGCTTCGTGGCAGGCAGCCACACCGGCTACGTATCCGAGTCGGACCCGCGCGATTTTCCGTTTCCGCGCGCCGACGAGCTCGACAAATCACACTGGGATCCCGATCGCGAGATCTCCGAGTGCATGGACGTGATCGAGCAGGCCCGGCATCGCTCCAACGACGCCTTCCGCCAGAGCAACTTCTTGGACGAAGCCAAGAAGAACCTGCACAAGCGCGGTGAGCCGGCGCGCGGCAGCGTGCTCGAGAACGAAGTCGTCAAGGTGAAGCGCAAGTTCGTCGAGGGGCAGTTGGCCGACCTTGGCATGGAACGCGCGCAGTTTTGGGGATTTCCCAACACGTACACGTACACCAAGGCCATCGGCGAGCAGATCGCGCTGGCCTCGGGCCTGCCAGTCGCCATCGTGCGACCGGCGGTGGTCGAGTCGACCAACGAGTACCCGTTCCCGGGTTGGAACGAAGGCATCAACACCAGCGCTCCGCTCATCTACATCATCCGTCAGGGTGGTCTGCAGATCCCGGGCTCGGAGAACTTCTTGGACGTGATCCCGTGCGACATGGTCGCGGCCGGGCTCACGCTGGCGCTGGGCGAGCTGCTCGAAGGGACGCACAAGACCGTCTACCAGCTGGGCTCCAGCGACTCGAACCCGTGCACCATGCGGCGCTTCTTCGAGCTCTCGGGCTTGTACAAGCGCAAGTACTACCAGCGTACGGGCAAGGGCGGCCCGGTGCTTTCCTACCTGCAATCGCACTTCGAGGGCGCCATGCTCTCCAAGGAGCAGTTTCAGGACATCGGCCCGCACAAGATCGCC
Source organism: Polyangiaceae bacterium (assembly GCA_036261775.1). Classification (GTDB taxonomy): domain Bacteria; phylum Myxococcota_A; class Polyangia; order Polyangiales; family Polyangiaceae; genus PMG-095. The sequence goes on from DATAKF010000377.1 coordinate 71,888, forward strand.
AAGGGCGCGCGCTCGCTAGCCGGCTTGCTGAAGAAGGCCGCGCTGGGGCCGGTGGCGCCGCTGCTCGAGCCCGCGGCAGACGCCATCAACGGCTTTGCCCGCCAGCAAGAGAACGTCGGCAACATCTTGGGCGTGTTCTTGCCCTTCGTTGCGCAGTTCGAATACGTGTTTCGCTGCGACAACACGCGCGCTGCCTACGCTCGGCTTTCGCCTGAAGAGCAGGCGCGCATTCCTTGGACGATCGAGCAGCTGGACTGGCGCAAATGGTTCCTGGAAGTGCACGCGCCCGGCCTCGAAAAGTGGGTCTTCCCGCAGATTGACGAGCGGCTGAAGCGTCCCAAGCGTGCGCCCGAGCCGCACCAAACCTTGCCGGCGTTGCTCGACGAAATGGCCGATCGCTACGAGCTGGCGGTGGCCCTGCAGCGCACCGAGGACGGCGGCCTCTCGCGGCTGTCGTTCCGTGAGTGGCGCGAGCAATCGGGCGCGGCTGCGGCGCGGCTCATCACCGCCGGCGTGAAGCCTGGCGATCGGGTGATGTTGGCTGCGGCGAACCACCCGTCGTGGGCGATTTCGTTCTTTGGCATCTTGATGGCCGGTGCCACCGTGGTGCCGCTCGACGCTGCTGTCGACGCGGAGGTGGCCGCCAACTTGCAGCGCGCCTCGCGGGCGCGGGTGTTCGTAGCCGACGCCAAGGTGAAGGCGCGCGTCTCGGCGTCGCTGCCGTCGGACGTCAGCTTCGTCGACTACCACCAGCTGAGCCAGAAGGGCCCGATGGGCATCGGCTTGGCCGTCCAGGCCGACGACGTGGCCGCGCTGATCTACACCAGCGGCACCACCGGCAACCCGAAGGGCGTCGAGCTCTCGCACGCCAACCTGTCGGCGCTGGTGGCCGCGCTCGCGCCGCTCTTCCCGCTGGGCAAGGGTGATCGCGTCTTGAGCGTACTGCCGCTGCATCACACGTTCGAGCTCACGTGCGGCATGCTGCTGCCCTTGTCGCGCGGCGCGCGCATCGTTTACCTGGACGAGCTGAACGCCGAACGCCTCGAATTTGGCCTCAAAGAAGGCAAAATTACCGGTCTTATTGGCGTGCCGGCGCTCTGGGAAATGCTGGAGCGTCGCATCTTGGCGCGTGTGGCCGAGCACGGCACCGTCGCGGCCAAGCTGTTCGATGTCGCGGTCGACCTGAACCGCAGCTTGGGCAAGTCGATGGGCGTGGACGGCGGCAAGCTGCTGTTCGGCACCGTGCACCAGGCCTTCGGCGGCAAGCTCCGCTACCTGGTCAGCGGCGGCGCGGCCTTGCCCGAGCGCACGCACAAGCTGTTCTCCGGCCTGGGCATGCACTTGGCCGAAGGCTACGGCTTGACGGAGGCTTCGCCGGTCTTGACCGTCGCCAACGCGGGCCCGAAAGCGCGGCCCGGCAACGTGGGGCGACCCATCCCGGGCGTGGAGATTCGTATCGATCAACCGAACCCCGAAGGCGTGGGCGAGATCTTGGCGCGCGGTCCGAACGTGATGCTCGGCTACTCCGACGACCCAGACGCTACCGCGCAGGTCATCGACAAGGACGGCTGGCTGCGCACGGGCGATCTGGGCAAGCTCGATCGCCGCGGGCGCCTGTCGATCGTGGGTCGGGCCAAGGACGTGATCGTCGCCTCCAACGGCGAAAACGTTTACCCGGACGACCTGGAAGCGCGGATTGGCCGCGTCGAGGGCGTCAAAGAGCTGTGCATCTTGGGCATTCCGGACGGCCGCGGCGGCGAGCGCATTGCGTGCGTAGCCGTGGCCGACCGCGAATCCGACAACCCGCCCGCCGTGCAGCGCGCTCGCGCCAAGCGCGAGCTGGACGAAGCGCTCTCCAAGCTGCCCAACGCGCAAAAGCCCGCGCTGGTGATGATCTTCGACAAAGACTTGCCGCGTACCACCACCCGCAAAGTGCGGCGCGGTGAAGTGCGCGCCGAGATCGAGCGCCGTGAGCGCAGCCAGGAGCTGGAGCGCCCCAAGGGTCCGGTCGACGGCGCGGCGACCATGGTGCGCAGCACCATCGCCACCATCGCGCGCCGCCCTGTGTCGAAGATTGCGCCCAACCACGCGCTGCGCGGTGACTTGGCCTTCGACTCGCTGATGCTGCTCGAGCTGCTGGTCGCCATCGAGACCGAGCTAGGTCGTTCGCTCGACGCCGAGCGCGTGGCCTCCGCCCAAACGGTCGCCGACGTCGAAGCCTTCGTGCGTGAAGCGCAGAGCGCCCGGCGCCTGGCCAGCACGCAGACCATCGAGAAGGAAGACGAGCTCGAGCTGAACATTCCAGAGCCGCTGCGCGAAGCCGCGATGGCCTGGATGGGCATGGCGCAGCACGGCTTCTACGACCGCGTACTGCGCACGAAGGTGACGGGGCGCGCGTTCATTCCGCACAACCGCAACACCATCATTGCCGCCAACCACGCCAGCCACCTGGACATGGGCCTCGTGAAGTACGCCCTGGGCAGCTACGGCGACAAAATGGTGTCGCTGGCTGCGCAGGACTACTTCTTCGAAGGCAACAAGTACCGCAAGGCCTTCTTCGAGAACTTCACCAACCTCGCGCCCATGCCGCGAGGCAGCTCACTGCGCCAGGCCCTGCGCCAAGCCGGAGACCTGCTCGAAAACGGCGAGACGGTGCTGATCTTCCCCGAAGGCACCCGCAGCACCGACGGCCAGGTGCACGAGTTCAAGTCGGCGGTCGGTCACTTGGCGCTGCACCACAAGGTCGATATCTTGCCGATCTGGTTGGGCGGCACGCACCAGTCGCTACCCAAGGGCGCGACGGTACCTCGCAACCGCAACGTGGAAGCACGCATCGGCGCGCCGCTCGAGGTGCGCGAGATGCAGCGCCTCACGGCGGGGCTGTCGACGGCCGAGGCGTCGCGCATCATCACGCGCTTAGCGCATCGCGCGGTCGTGTTGCTGAGCCAAGGCAAAATCCTCGACACGCGCGAGCTGAAGGCCGAGGAGGTGCGCGAGGCGCTGCCCGAGCCGGAGCCGGAGTCTTTGGAGCCGGTGTTCCGCGAGCTGGAGCAGCGCTTCAAGGCCGGCAGCGTGGGCCAGCCGATCAGCTTCTACTTCTCGCTGGGCGACACCGAGCGCTGGACGGTGCGGGTCACCGACGCCAGCTGCGAGGTCGTCAACGGCAAGGTAGCGGCGCCCGCCGACTGCGTGCTGAAGACCACGCCCGATATGTTCACGCGCATCGTGCGTGAGCGTTACACGCCTTCGCCGGCAGAGTTCATGTCCGGCACCGTCAAGAGCAACAACATTCAGCTGCTGTTCACCTTCCAGAAGGTGTTTCAGCTGGAGAGCGCTGGGTCGTGAGCAAGTTTTGGGTTGCAGGCGCGACGGGCTTCTTGGGCTCGCATTTGGTGAAGGCGCTCGGCGAGCGCGGGCACGCCGTGACGGCGGTGTCCAAGAGCGGCGGCAACGTGCACGGCGTCGACGTGGCGCCGGTCGACATCTTGAACGAGCAAGCCGTCGCCGACAGCGCGCGCGGCGCCGACGGAGCCTTCTTGGTGACGGGCCGCGTGTCGCGCGACCGCCACGACGCGGAGCTCTTGCATCGCGACAACGTGCTCGGCACCGAGAGCGCGCTCAAGGCGCTCAAGGCAGCTGGTATCAAGCGCGTGGTCGTGGCCAGCACCAGCGGCACCTTGGCCGTCAGCCGCGACGCCGACCGCGTCGCCGACGAGAGCTGCCGCGCCCCGCTCGAGATCATCGCACGCTGGCCGTATTACCGCACCAAGCTGTACTCGGAGCGCGTCGCGCTGGAAGCGAACAAGCCTGGCGAATTCGAGGTCGTGGTGGTGAACCCCAGCCTGCTGCTCGGCCCCGGAGATCTGCGCGAGTCTTCCACCGGCGACGTGCGTTTGTTCTTGGAGCGATCCATCCCCGCGACGCCCGCTGGTGGCATGGCGTTCGTGGACGCGCGCGACGCAGCCGTGGGCCTCTTGCAGGCCTTCGAGCGCGGCCGCGCTGGTGAGCGTTACCTGCTGAACGCCAAGAACATGACGATCGCGGCGTTCTTCCAGCGCCTGGAGCGCATCAGCGGCGTGAAGGCGCCGCTGCTACGCATGCCCAGCTCGCGCCCCCTGGCGCTCGGCTTGAATCAGGTGTTCACGAAAGCGGTCGAGGCGATTGGCGGGCGCGCGCCTGTCGACGAAGTCAGCGTCGAGATGGCACAGTATTTCTGGTACTGCAGCGCCGACAAAGCCGAGCGCGAGCTGGGCTTTGCTGCGCGTGACGCAGGCGAAACCATTCGCGATACCATCGACGATTTGGTGCAGCGCAAAGTCGTCGCAGTCAGCAAAGGCTCACACCTCGGCGCATTCGCGTCGCGCTGACACACTGACCGGCTGTTTCCAATCGACCCAACCTCCCAGGTCCATCGGTTATTCCGATGGAACGGGCCTAGGTTTCATTGGTTCCTAGGTGGACACACTCCTCGAGCGTGCTTATACGCAAAAGGACATGAAGCGCGGCCTCCTTTCGAGGCCTGAGCTTCGGAGGTTCAAAGCCGTGTTCAAGCGCATTTCGCTCTTCATTTTGACCAACCTGGCGATCATGATGGCGCTCAGCGTCATTTACGCCGCGCTGCGCGCATTTGGGGTGCTCGACGCTTCTCAGGCGTTCGGCTCGTACGGCCCGCTGATGGTCATGTCGGCGCTGTTCGGCTTCGGCGGCGCCTTCATTTCGCTAGCCATGTCCAAGTGGATAGCCAAATGGACGACTGGCGCGCAGGTCATCGACGCACCGCGCAACGAAACCGAGCGCTGGCTTGTCGACACGGTCGCCCGGCACGCGAACCGCGCGGGCATCAAGATGCCCGAGGTCGCCGTTTACGACTCGCCCGACATGAACGCGTTCGCGACCGGCGCGACCCGTAACAGCTCGCTCGTCGCTGTCAGCACCGGCCTCTTGCAGCAAATGCAGCGCAACGAGGTCGACGCCGTGCTCGGCCACGAGATCGCTCACGTCGCCAACGGCGACATGGTGACGCTCACGCTGCTGCAGGGCGTGCTCAACACCTTCGTCATCTTCTTTTCCGAGATCATCGGCAGGCTGATTGACTCTGCCATGCGCGGTCGTGACGACGAGCGCAGCGGCCCCGGCATGGGTTACTGGATCACGACCATGGTCGCGCGCATGGTGCTCGGCATCTTCGCTGCGGTGATCGTCGCCTGGTTCAGCCGTCGTCGCGAGTTCCGCGCCGACGAAGGCGGTGCAAGCTTGGCTGGTCGCGACAACATGGTGAACGCGCTGCGTCGCCTGGACCGGTCCGAGCCCTCGAACCTGCCCGACGCTGTTGCTGCTTTCGGCATCACGCCGCGCAGCTCCGGCATCGGCAACTTGTTCCGCTCGCACCCGCCCATCGCGGAGCGCATCGCCGCGTTGCAGGGCATGCACTGAATATTGCCAAGTAGTTACGCGTAATTACGCCGCCTAGCTGACGCCCCGCCCGTTGATGATATGGGTCAGGGGATGACGGTTAGGCGGCTCTGCGGTGCTGGGCGTTACGGTGTGGGAGCGGTTGCAGTTTTGGCCTTGGCGGCGGCCTGCGATTCCGGCTCGGAGACGGACTTCGAGCCCGTGACTGCGGGCACCTCGGGCATTGCGCTCGCTGGCAGCAGCACCGCGGGCAGCAGCACCGCGGGCAGCAGCAGCGGTGGCTCCAGTAGCGGCGGCAGCGGCGGCTCCAGCCTTGGCGGCAACGGTGGCGGCGCTGGTCAGGCAAACGGCGGCACGAGCCCCGATGGCGGCATGGGCGGCGTTGCAGCGGGCGGGACCAGCTCGGGTACTGGCGGCGGCAGCAGCGCAGGGAGCGGTGGCAGCAGCGCAGGGAGCGGCGGTAGCGGCGGCAGCAGCGCAGGGAGCGGCGGCAGCAGCGCAGGGAGCGGTGGCAGCAGCGGCAGCAGCGCAGGGAGCGGTGGCAGCAGCGCTGGCGCGGGCGGCTCTGGTGGCAGCAGCGCAGGGAGCGGAGGCAACGCGGGTAGCGCGGGAGAAGCTGGCAGCGGCGGCAACGCCGGCGCGAGTGGCAACGCGGGTAGCGGTGGCTGGGCTGGCAGCGCGGGCGCCAGCGGCATGGGTGGGAGCGCGGGGACCGGAGGCGGCGGCGGGACGGGCGGTACTGGCAGCTGTGACGGCAAGGCTCTGAGCTGGGCGCGGCATCCCTCGAACGTGATGCTGCTCATGGATCGCTCCGGCACCATGTTCGACGCCAACAATCAGCCCTGGGCGGGCGTGCGCGACGCCGTGCTGCCCGTGATCGATGCCTACGACGAGGCCGAAAATGTCGGATTTTTGTCGATGACGGGCGAGTTTGCCAGCTGCCCGCTGTTCGATGAAGTGGCGCCTGCCGCCAACAACCACGCGGCCATTTCCGCCAAGTACAACGCGCTGGTCAAGCCGACCAAGGGTGAGTCTCCGTTCGCGCTCGCGCTCTCGCGCGCCAAGGTGCTGCTCGAGGCCGCGCCTGCCGGAGAAAAATTCGTGATCCTGGTGATCGACGGGCAGCCCGACTACTGCGACGACGGCAACCCGCTGTGTCCGATCGATTCAGTGGTAGCGCGCGTTCAGCTGCTGAAGGCCGCGGGCATCACCACTTTGGTGGCTGGCCTTCCGCTCACCGTAAATGCCGTTGGCGACGCCAACGTCTACGCCGCGGCGCTGCAGGCCTACGCCAACGCCGGCGTCGGGCAGCCGACCACGATTGTCGGCACCAGCGTATCGGACGTGTACTTTCAATGCACCGGGTCGACGGGCTGGAACACCGAGTTCACTGCCTCGGGCAAGCCAGCGCAGCAGGCGTTGGGCAGCTACGAGGCGCTGGCGGGCACCGCGAGCTTCACGTCGCTGACGCCCGCCAACGGGGCGAGCCTGACCAGCGCTTTCAACCAGCTGTTCGCGCGCACGCAGAGCTGCACCTTCACGGCCGCGGGCGGCAAAGTCTCGCTGGCCGCTACCGGCACCGTGAAGGTGGGGGGCAATAGCGTGCCCAACGACGCCACGAACGGCTGGCAACTGAAGACCGAAACCGAGCTCGAGCTGGTCGGCACGGCTTGCGAAGCCCTGCGGGCGGCGCCAGACGTGGCCGTCAGCATCGACCTGCCCTGCACCGCAGACTGAGCGGCTGGCGCCGGGGCGCGCCGACCCGAGCGTTACTTGCGCTTGGGCGCCGCAGCCTGCGTGGTCTTCACGTTCTTGAGCTTCTCGGCGAACACGTCGCCCAAGCTGCCGAAGTTGCGCGGACCACGATCGACCTTGGGCTTCGGCTTCGAGCCAGCAGCAGCTGCGGCTGGCGCTGCCTCTGCGCCCTCTTCGGTGCCGGCTTCGTTGAACTCGCGGAAGTTCTTCTGCTCTTCGACGCGGGTGACTTCTTTGGCGCTGAAGCGGATACGGCCGCGGTCGTCCACGTCCATCACCACCACGGTCAGCTCTTTGCCGAGCGGGAAGGCTTTGCGCAGGTCTGCGCCGGGCGCCAGGCCAAGCTCGCGCACTGGCACCAGGCCGTCGCCCTTGGCCGTGGACACGAACACGCCGTAGTTCTCGACGCGCGTCACCTTGCCCTCCAAGACCTCGTCCGGCTTGGGCACGTCTTTGCCCTGGGCGGTCTGCAGCGCGCGGAGGACCGAGCCGGTCATGTGCGCTTCGATCACGCTGGCGCGAATGGTGTCGCCAGGCTTGACGCGCAGCTTGCCGTTCTCGTCCATCAGCTCTTGCGCCGGGATCTTGCCGTCGCCAGCCATGCCGACGTCGACGTAAACGAACTCGCTCGAGACCTGGATCACCGTGACGTCGAGCACTTGGCCGCGGTCGAGCCGCTTGCGCGCCCGATCGGCAACGGACGCAGAACCAGTGGCCATGAGAGACGCGAAACTGTCCTTGGACATTGAGGGCCGGGGAGGATGCCACCTGTCCCCGACCTTCGCAAACCGAGCAGAAAACGTGGGCAGCCGCGGGGCTAGCGGTTCCTCAGCGAGCTGCCGGGCCGCGGCGGATGGAGCGGGCGACCGTGATCGCTGTCATGTGCACGATGGCGTCCACGCTGGCGCCTTGCTGCAGCACGTTCACCTGCTTCTTCATGCCGAGCACGATAGGTCCGATGATTTCGGCGCCGCCGGTGGCAGCCAGCAGCTTGTAGGCGGCGTTGCCGGCGTCCAGGTTCGGAAAGATCAGCACGTTGGCGGCGCCCTTGAGAGTGCAGAACGGGTAGGGCGCGCGCGCTTCTTCGTCGAGCGCCACGTTGGCTTGCATCTCGCCGTCAATCATCAGATCGGGACGCAGGCGCTTGACCTTGGCGGTTGCGTTGGCCACCTTGCGCGAGGCGTCGTGCGGGGCGTCGCCGAAATTGGAGAAGCTGAGCATGGCGACGCGCGGCTCGATGCCCAGATCTTTGACGGTGTCGGCCGCCAAGATGGCGATCTCGGCCAGCGTGTCTTCGTCGGGCTCGATGTTGATGGTCGTGTCGGCCAAGAAGCGCACGCCGGACTTCGTGACGACCATGTACATACCGGCTGCGCGCTTCACGCCTTCACGCACGCCGATGATCTGCAGGGCTGGGCGAATGGTCGCCGGGTAGTCTTGGCGCACGCCTGCGACCAAGCCGTCGGCGTGACCGGCGTCGAGCATCATCAGGCCGTACGCTGTGCGCGAGCGGCGTAGCTCCTTGAAGGCGTGGTGGCGCGTCATGCCGCGGCGTTGGCGCTTCTTCCAGTAGGCCTCGACGTAGGCGTCCAGCTCATCGGCCTCGCGCGGATCGATCAAAATCGCGCCTTCCAGATCGATGCCCAGCTTCTCGGCGTGCTGGCGGATGCGCTCGGGCGAGCCGAGCAATATGGGGCGCGCCAGGCCTTCTTCCAGGACGCGGTGCGCGGCGCGCAGGATGTTGTCGTTCTCCGACTCGGGGTAGACGATGCGGCGCGGCTCGCTCTTGGCGGTTTCGGTGATGCGAAACAGCACGCGGCGCGCGGGAGAAATCGTGCGGTACAGGCGCTCACGGTACTCTTCGGGGTCGATGCTCTCGCGCGCCACGCCGCTCTCGACGGCCGCGCGCGCCACCGCGGGCGCCACCCAGTACAGCACGCGGCTGTCGAACGGCTTGGGGATGATGTACTCCTTACCAAAGCGCATGCGCTGCTGCCCGTAGGCGCGCAAGACGTCGTCGGGTACGTCTTCGCGCGCCAACGCGGCGATGGCTTGCGCCGCGGCCAGCTTCATCTCTTCATTGATGGTGCGGGCCCGCACGTCCAACGCGCCGCGGAACATGTACGGAAAGCCGAGCACGTTGTTGACCTGGTTCGGGTAGTCGCTACGCCCCGTGGCGATCAGCGCGTCGGGGCGCGTTTCCACCGCGAGCGGGTACGCGATTTCCGGGTCTGGGTTGGCCAGCGCGAAGATGATGGGCTTCTTGGCCATGGTCTTCAGCATGGCGGGCGTGACGACGTTGCCCGCCGAGAGGCCGATCATCACGTCGCAGTCGACCATGGCGTCGGCCAGCGTGCGCCGCCCGTCACCCTTGGGACGCGCGAAAGGCGCGCGAAACTCGTCGATGTCGCCGCGATCGACGTACAGCACGCCGTCCACGTCGGTCATGGTGATGTTCTCGCGCTTCACGCCCAGCCGCACCCACATCATCATGCAGCTGGTGGCGGCCGCGCCGGCGCCGATGCAAGTTACCTTCAACGACTCGAGCGGCTTGTCGACCAACTCGGCGGCGTTGCGCAGCGCGGCAGTGGTGATGATGGCGGTGCCGTGCTGGTCGTCGTGAAACACCGGGATGGACATGCGTTCGCGCAGCGCCTTCTCGATCACGAAGCAGTCGGGCGCGCGGATGTCTTCTAGGTTGATGCCACCGAAGGTCGGCTCCAGCGCCTGCACGATTTGAATGAAGCGATCCGGATCCGTCTCCGCCAGCTCCAAGTCGAACGCGTCGATGTCGGCGAAGCGCTTGAACAGCACCGCCTTGCCTTCCATGACCGGCTTGGCGGCGTAGGGCCCGATGTTGCCGAGGCCCAGCACGGCTGTGCCGTTGGTCACGACCGCGACCAGGTTGCGGCGCGCCGTGTAAAGGTCCACCCGATCTTGATCTGCTGCGATCTCCCGACAAGGCTCGGCGACGCCCGGCGTGTAAGCGAGCGACAGGTCTAGCTGTGAGGCGACGGGCTTGCTCCAAGTCACCTCGATCTTTCCGGGGCGGCCGCTCGAGTGATACTTGAGGGCCTCTTCACGTCGGGACATCCCCCAACCCTACCAAAGCGCGTGAGCAACCCCAGCACTGGGGCGCTTTTGGACGTCCGGCCGCCGCGTTTCGAGGTTGAAACGTTGTGCCAGGTTGGGCCGCGGCCGGGCGCGCGTGTCCGGTGGTCCGCGAGGCCGGCGCGTGTCGCATCGTCCGGGCGCCCGCACTTCGGGGCTTTTCGCGGGTGAGCCGCGCCACGTAGCGCCGCTCGCACGTTGGCGCGATCCTTGCTGAGTGTTGGGCACGGCGTTGGGGCCGTGGGTCTGGTGGTGCGAAGGGTCGGATGGCCGGGATGAGCATGGGTGAGGATTCAGCGACGTCGTGCGAGCGCGTGGAGGCCCCGGCTCCGCCAAGTCGGGGGGCCTGGCAGGGCATCGTGCGACGCTTGCTGGCGTTGACACGTGGGCGGGCGCTGATCGCCCTCACGACCGTGCTGTTCGTCGCGCCCGCGCTCGCCGACTTGCTGAGCGATTTTCGGCGCGCGCCGTATCGCTGGTTGGCAGCCGACACGTTCTATTACCTCACGGTTAGTCGAAACATTGCCCGTCACGGCAAGGTCGCGTTCGACGGCGAGCACGCTAGCAACGGCTTTCATCCGCTCTGGCAGCTGTGGGGCGCTGGGCTCGAGCTCGTCCGCGAACGACTACACTTGGGGCCTGTGGGGCCGCACCTGCTGGTTTGGAGCGGGGTCGTGGTGATTGCCTTGGCAATTTGGTACCTGGGGCTGACCCTGATGGCTGCCCGCCGCCTGAACCGCGCGTTTTTGGGCATTTCCGTGGGCATTTACGCGGTGCTGGCGATTCCATTCTGGGTCGTGGGCCTGCGCGCCATCTCGGCTCATGGCTTGCGCGGGTGGTTGATGCCGATCTTCGGGAGCCTTTGGAGCTTCGCGAACGGCATGGAGAGTGCGTTCGTGATCCTGTGCTTCGCGCTCGCGCTCTACACAGCGGTGGCGCGCCGCGCGCACGCTTCGGCGGGGGGGGCGCTGGCGTTTGGAGGCTGCCTAGCTGGGTTGACGCTGGCACGGCTCGACCACGGCTTGTTGGCTGCGACGTTGTTCCTCGGCTTCGGCCGGCTGTGCTTGGGAGCGGGCGCGTTCAGGCGCTGGCTGCTGGCTGGGGTGACGTTCGGGCTGCCGGTGGCCCTCTACCTGATCGTCAATTGGTACTTCTTTGGCAGCTTCGTTCCGCTCAGCGGAGCCACCAAGAGCACGTTTCCTCATGTAACAGGCGAGAACGTCGCGCTCATTCGTGATCTGCTGCGCGGCTCACCGTCGTGGGTGCCCAGCGCGGGTGACTCGCACTGGTGGTTGCCAGTCGTGTGCCGTCAGCTGCAAACTTTGTTGCCAGCGCTGTTGTGCCTTGGCTACCTGGTCTGGAGCTGGCGGTCGCGCGCGCCCAGCGGCGACCCCCTGCGCACGTTGCTCGCCTTCGCGGCTGCTGGGGCCGTTTTGTTGGGGCTCTACAACTTTTGTTTCACCCGGCCCGTTCACCAGGGCTTTTGGTACTACCCGGTGTCGACGCTGTTGCCCTCGCTGTTCGTGCTAGCGGAGCCTTGGCCGCGCCTGCGCCTGACGCCGGCTTTGCGGCTGGCGTTCGCGTCGCTGCTGGCGACCCTGGTGACGCTGTTCTTCGTCTATTGGCAGCGACACAAGACGTACAACGAAGCTTTCGAGCTGGTAATGGGGCAAGCCTCCGAGGCGGCGCGCAAACACTACGGCACGAAGCTGCCCAAGCTGCTCGAGATTGACGACGGTGTCGTTGGCTATAGCCTCGATACGCCAGCCATGTCGCACATACTGGCGCTCGATCCCGAAGGTTTTCGTGCCGCTCGCCAGGGGCGCCTGCTGGAGCTGGCCGTGGCGCGAGGTTTTGATCGCGTGGCTTCTTCGGTGGCCTACCGAACTTGGTCGAGCCAGCCGAGCGACTTGGCAAATTGGGTCGGCGGGTGTTTGAGCGAAGACGTGTCTGGCTTCAGCTTCGAGCAGGAATTCAGCTCAGCCGATGGACAATTGCTGATCGTGCGCGTGACGAAGCGTTGAGTGCCGGGGCTCGCGTTGGCCGCGCTGCCGTAGCGGTCTGCTACGCCCTCAGCGCGTCCAGCTCGCCGGGCTTGGTGATGCCGGCGGTAGGGTCGTTGGTGTCCACCATGCCGAAGCTCTGAATCGGCGCGCCCATCGCGTCCTTGGCGCCGAGCGCGTTGAGCAGCGTGACGTAGAGCTTGTTGAGCGGCACGTTGCCGCCGTTCGAGCCGGTGCCGAAGGTCACATCTCCTCCTTCCGGGGTGCAGCCCGCCTCGCTGTTGCCGGTGCCCAGCGTCTTGCTGTCCAAGTTCACCGCCACGCCTTGCTTCAGGTAGCCGCCCGCGCTGCCGGCGATGATGATGGGCAGGTTGTTATTGTTGTGGGCGTTGCCGTCGGCCAGCTCGGGCAGCCACATGACCGCAGAGTTGTCGAGCATGGTGCCGTCACCCTCGACGATGCCGTTGATCAGGTTGACCAGCTTCGTGTAGCGGCCGGCATACCAGGTGTCGATTTGATGCAGCGAATCGAGCACTCCGGGCACGCAGGTGCCACCGACGGCGGCGCTGCCGTTTCTGTGCGACAGCCCGTGGTGGTCGTAGTCGTGCTTGATGCCGTCCCAGTTGAACTTCACGAAGCCGGGCCACTGCAGCACCATCGAGCGATTGGCGTCGCACATCATGGTCAGCGCGATGAGCTTCATCATCATGTCGCCACCCAGCGTGAAGGCCGTACCCGGATCTACGCCGAAGCCGCCGCCCGACGCTGCCTTCACGTCGGCGTCGGTGATGCCGAGCATGGTGGCGGTGTCGGCGTTGCACGCCGCGGTCACGACCTGAATCTCCGTTTCGCGCAGCAACGCCAGCCAGTCGTCGACGCGCTTTTGGTCGGCGCCGCTCATGTTCAGGCGCTTGAAGGTCGCGAGATCTCCCGAAACCAGGTCGATCACGCTCTGGCCGCGCTTCACGCGGTAGTCGGCTTCGGTCACCTCGCCGCCGCCCACGAACAAGCCGGTGAGCTGCTTGTACACGTTGGTCGGCTTGGTTTCGGGCGCGTACGGCTCTTTGGGCGCTTTGTACGAGAGAATGCCCTTCACGTTGGCGAACGCATTGCCGACCGACACCACGAGCGGGCCGTTCTTGCCAGGATTGACCAGCTCGGCCGCGACGTGATCGAGCGAGCGCCCGAGCGACCAATGGTCGTTGAGCGGATCGACCGGCGCGGCGGTGAGCTTGGAGCCCATGCCTTGATCGTGCGGGTCGAAGTAGGCGGTGCCGTCGATCATGTACTGGCCGCGCGGAAACATGGCCAGGCCGCGCGGCACCAGCAGCTTGGCGGTCAGGTCCTTCAGCGGTTCGAGCGTGGTGCCTGTCAGGGCGGCGGCGTCCAGCGCGCCGCTTTCGACCTTCGGGAACCAGCGATCCGTCAGGCAGCCGTTCTGCGTGTAGAAGATCACCAGGCGGCGCGGCGCCGCGGCTTGCTGCGCGTGCGCCACGGGTGAGAGCGAGCTCAGGAACGGCGCAGCAAGCGTCGCGCCGGCCGCGCCTTTGAGAAACAGCCGTCTTTTCACTGTGCCACCTGTGTTTCCAGCGCCCGATAGCGGAAGGCTTGGCTCTGCGTGAGGTCGGTGATCAGGTTCGCCACGGTGTAGCCCTCCTTCGTGAGCTTCGTGGCCATGTTGTCGATCGTGCACGTGTCAGCGGAGTTGCTGGGCCGTTGGTAGGCGTATTGCACCCATTTTTGCGCGTAGCAGCGCTGTGCTTCGGGTGATTGGGCGATGGCTTGCATCAGGTCGCCGGCGCCTGCGACTTCGACGTTGGCCTCACCGATGGCGACCGAGGCCTTGGTGTCGATGGCGGCGCCCGTGTCCTTTTCTGCCGTTTGGAACGCGCCAATGGCGTCGAAGCCTTCGAGCGCAAACCCGGTCGGGTTGATCAGCGTGTGGTGGCAGGCAACGCAGGCCGCGCCGGACGTCTGCGCGTCGGTGCGGGCGCGGTTGGTCGACAAGCCTTCGGTCGGCTGCGGCGTCGACTCGGCGCCCGGAGGCGGCGCGCCGATCTCGCGGCACAGCACCTGCTTTTGGATGAAGGCGCCGCGCAGAATGGCCGACGGGCGGTTGAACAGCGAATTGGCCGCCAGAAAGCCGGCGCGCGTGAACACGCCCGGGCGCGCCGCGGGGTCGAGCTCCACCGCCGTGAGATCGGCGCCGTACTTGGAGGCGTCCAAGCCATAGAGCGGCGCTAGGCTGGCGTTCACGAACGCCGTCGACGTCGTGAGCAGCTCTTGGAACGTGCCGTTTTTGGTGAACACGATGTGATCGAACAGCCGCTCGGTCTCCTGGCTCAGCGTCGGAATCAGCGCTTCGCTGAACGACGGGTACAGGGCCGGATCGCGCGAGTAGCCTTGCCAGCGCGTGCCGGGGCCCAGGTGCGCGTAGTCGGCGTGGAACGCGCTGACCATGGCGTGGGCCTTGGGGTCGGCGAGCATGCGCTGCGCTTGCGCCAAGATCGCCTCCGCGCTGCCCAACTGGCCGTCACGCGCGGCCGCGAACAGCGCGTCGTCGGGCATGCTGCCCCACAGCAGGTACGACAAGCGCGAGGCAATTTCGTAGCCGTTCAGCGCAAAATAAGCGCCTTCGGCGGTCTCGCTCGTTTCGGCGCGCATCAAGAACGACGGCGACTTCAAGAAGCCTTCGATGAGCAGCTGGGCGGCTTCGTCGAAGCTGCCGCTGGCCGTCAACTGTGCGCGGTTCGTGAACAGTGCCTCGAAGCGCGTGACCTCTTCCGGCGTGAGCGGGCGACGAAACGCGCGTGCGCCAAATTCGGTGACGAGCTGGTGCGCACAGGCCGCGCCGTCTCCGCTGGGCGTGCACGGAATGGCTTTGGCGCGCGCGGCGCTGTCGCTCAAGGCGGCTGCAGACAGCGTCTCGGCCGCGAGCTTGTAGCCGTCCCAGGCCCTTTGATCGACGCTGCCCAGCGTGTCGGGCGCGAGCATGCTCGAAGGCTGCGTGGTCAGCCCCAGCAGATCGCGGATCGTGTTGTCGTATTGAGTCCGGGTCAGTCGCGGCAGCTGCGAAGTACCCGGCACGCCCGGCACGCACACGTTGGGATTGCCTTGCACGCCCGCTCCAGGACCTGCCGTCGTTCCGCCAGTGCCAAGACCGGACCCGCCCGAAGCGCCCAGGCCTGGAGTGGAGCCGTTGCCGGCCGTGCCCTCCAAATTGCCTTGGCAGCCCAAAAGCAGCGTGGCTGCGATGACGACCCGATGTTCCCAGGTGCTCATGGCGCTGACCTCGGAACAGCGGTGTCGATGGCATCAGTTCCAGGTCAGCTATTTGCGGCAATTCGCTGGCGTTGGAACTTTGTCTTGCTCGGGGGAAAGGCGCCCAACCATCAGCCCGATTCCGCGAGCAGCGCAGTCGACAACCTCGACGTGCTCACCGGGTCGACGACGTTTGGGCTGCTCTATGACCCTTCGAGCATCGCTTTGTCGCCCTAGCGGCTCGCATCGTTGGAGTGCAGCAGCAAGCCCATGAGCAAATCGTCGTAGGCGACGCCGCCCACCATGAAAGCGCCCCGGAGCCTGCCTTCGACCTCGAAGCCGAGCGTTTCGTAGAGCGAAATAGCGCGCGGATTGTCGTGTCGTACCCGTAGCTCGATGCGCGTGAGCCCGAGCTGCCTTGCTTCGAGCACGACCGCCTCTGAGATGGCTCGACCCAGCCCGAGCGCCCAGTGCTTGCGCAACACCGAGAGGCCAAAAGAGCCACAGTGTCGTACGCGCGGTCGCGGCAGGCGAATCAGCGTAGACAGCCCGACGATCTCACCGTCGATGCTGGCCTTGAGCATGACGCCCGCATCCTCGCCATGGAGGCGCCGCACCAGCGCGGCCTCCTGCTCGACGGTGAGTCCGACCTCACCTGCACCAAAAGACAAGAAGTCGGTCTCGCCGGCTGCCTGCTCGAGGTACTCGATGAGCCGAGGCGCATCGGCTTCGGTCGCTCGTTCGATGAGCGCGTGTTGGCCGCCTTTCAAAGCAACACTGGTGCTGATGCCCATTGCCTCCCGCATGGGTGGTAGCATGTCGCAGCCCTTGCGAGCGGCCCAGGAAAAACTTCATGCAAACCGTGCGTTGGGGCATTCTTGGTTGTGGCGACGTCTGCGAGGTCAAGAGCGGCCCCGGCTTTCAGCAAGCGCCCGGCAGTGAGCTGGTCGCGGTCATGCGGCGCGACGGCGCGCTGGCCGAAGACTTTGCGCGCCGCCACGGCGTGCCAAAATTCTACGCCGACGCAGACCAGCTGATCGCCGACCCCGACGTCTCGGCCGTGTACATCGCGTCGCCGCCCAGCAGCCACTTGGAGCTGGCGCTGCTGGTGGCCAAGGCCGGCAAGCCCGCGTACGTGGAAAAGCCCATGGCCCGCAATTTCGCCGAATGCCAGCGTATGATTGCGGCTTTCGAGCAGGCCAAAGTGCCGCTGTTCATCGCCTATTACCGGCGCGCCTTGCCGCGTTTTCTCAAAGCCAAGCAGCTCGTCGATAGCGGAGTCTTGGGCCAGCTGCAGCGCGTCGACGTGCGCTTCGCCAACGCGGGGCAGCTGGGGCTCGACCCACGAAATCAGCCGTGGCGTGTCCAAGCCGAGCAGGCCGGGGCTGGCCTGTTTCTGGACCTGGCGAGCCACACCCTCGACGTGCTCGACTTTTTGCTCGGTCCGCTCACGGACGTGAACGGCACGGCGAGCAAGCAAGGCTCGCCGGTCGACGTCGAAGACCATGTGCAGCTGAGCTTCACCACCGGCGCGGGGGCTCGGGGTACGGGCGAATGGAGCTTCGTGAGCCGCCAGGCAGAGGACGTGATCAGCCTCGAAGGTTCCGCCGGCACGCTGCGGCTCTCCACCTTCGGTGACAGCCCCGTCGAGCTCCAAACCCCAGCCGGCACCGAGCGGTTCACGCTGCCCAACCCGCGCACCATCCACCGCCCGATGATCGAGACCATCGTCGACTGCCTACGCGGGCAAGGCAGCTGCCCCAGCACGGGCGTGACCGGCGCCCGCACCTCGGACGTCATGGATCGCGCGCTGCTCGGCTACTACGGCACGCGCGACGACGGCTTCTGGAAACACCCCGAGCGCTGGCCGGGCCGCCGGGTATAATCCCGGCCGCCATGGACGAACGCCAGCCCCTGCGCATCGAGCTCGAGCAGGCGGCGATCCGCGCGATCCACAAGAGCTACGAGCACATCAACGGCTCGCTGTTTCGCTTCAAGCTGCGTGCGCCGGCTTTCGAGCTGGTGGGCAGCGCCGAACGACTCGGGCGCTGGGTACCGGCGCACCGCACGCTCGAGCTTTCGCCCGACCTTTTGGTGAAGCACGGCTGGGGCGTGCTCGAAGAAGTGCTGAAGCACGAGATGGCGCACCAGTACGTGGACGAGGTGCTGTGCGTGCAGGGTGAACCCGCGCATGGCCCGGCATTTCGGCGCGTGTGTGACGAGCGGGGCATCGACGCGCGCGCGGCGGGAGCGCCCCACGCGCCGGACGACGCCGTTCAAAACCCCGTGCTCGAACGCATCGCCAAGCTGCTGGCACTTGCCGAAAGCCCGAACGAGCACGAAGCGCAGGCGGCCATGAGCGCCGCGCAACGCTTGATGCTCAAGCACAACATCGAGGCGGCCGTTTCCGGCACCACCGCCAGCTACTGTTTTCGGCACCTGGGCAAGCCCAGCGGGCGCGTCTCCGAGCACGAGCGACGGCTGGCCATGCTTTTGGACGAGTTCTTCTTCGTCCAGGTCATTTGGGTGCCGGTGTGGCGCGTGACCGAAGCCAAGCGTGGCAGCGTGCTGGAAGTGTGCGGCTCGCGCGAGAACGTGGAGCTGGCTGCCTACGTTTACGACTTCTTGAGCTACACCGCCGACGCGCTCTATCGGGCCGATCGGAAGCGCCGCCGCGACCGCACCCACGGCGCGCGTCGCAAATTCTTGGCCGGCGTGATCAGCGGCTTTCACGAGCGACTGCGCGGCGAGCGCAAGCGTTCGGAAGCGCAGGGCTTGGTCTGGGTCGGCGACGCGGAGCTGCACGGCTACTTCCGGCGCCGCCACCCGCACCTGCGTTGGACGCGCCACTCCGTTTCCACTGCAGGCGAAGCGTACGCGCGAGGCCAGACGGCCGGACGCAACATCGTGCTCCACCGCGGGGTGAAATCGGGCGCCGGCGCGGTGATTCGCCAGCTTCCGTCCGCAAGGTAGCCACATGTCCTACCTGGCTGGCTAAGCACTTTGCCTCCGAGGCCGTTGAACTGAGCGGACCCAGGCCCACAATGCTCGACTCTCGTGCCGAAGCTTTCCAGAATGGCGGGAGCGTGACCGAAGCTCCCGATTCCGAAGCTGGCGAATCACTCGTCGGCACCGTGCTCGCGGGGCGTTACCGCATCGAGCGACTGTTGGGCTCGGGCGGCATGGGCTCGGTGTACCGAGCCGAGCACGTGCTGATGCGCAAGGCCTGCGCGGTCAAGGTGCTGCACCGCGAGATGACGCAGGTGAAGGAGGTCGTGGCTCGCTTCGAGCGCGAAGCCGTTGCCGCCGCTCGCATCGAGCACCCCAACGTTGCTGCGGCCACCGACTTTGGACAGCTGGAAAACGGCTCCTTTTACCTGGTGCTCGAGTTCATCGAGGGCCAAAGCCTGAGCCAGCTGATCGGAAGCCAGGGCGCGTTGAAAGAAGAGCGCGCGCTGCTCATCGTTCGGCAGATCGCCGACGCGCTGGCAGCCGCACACGCCGCCGGCATCGTGCATCGCGACTTGAAGCCGGACAACGTGATGCTCGTCGCCAAAGACGGCTCCAGCGACTTCGTGAAGGTGCTCGATTTCGGCATCGCCAAGGTAAAAATCGAGGAGCCGGGCCCGGATCAGCAGGCGCTCACGCGGCTCAACACCGTGATGGGCACGCCCGAGTACATGGCGCCCGAGCAAGCGCGGGGCGAAGCCGTCGATCACCGCGCGGACCTCTACACGGTGGGCGTCATCTTGTACGAGATGCTCGCCGGCACCTCGCCGTTTCGCCACGAAGAGTTCGTGGTCGTGCTGACCAAGAAGCTGACCGAGGATCCACCGGCCTTGCCCGAGTCCGTCTCGGCTGGCACGCGGGAGTTGGTGACCAGGTTGCTGCAACGTTCGCCCGAGGATCGACCGCAGAGCGCGGTCGAGGTCGTCGGGCTCGTCGATGCGGTGCTCGGCTACTCGCCAGCGCCCAGCGTCGCGTTCGCGCCGGTGTCCGGGCAGAGCGCGCGCCGCGTGACGGCCAAGTCCGTGGAGGTCGCGTACGCCAACACGGTGGTGGGCGAAGCGCCCGTTTCGGTGGCGCGCGTCTCGCCGCTGGTTCGCCTTCAAGCCTCGTTTCTTCGGGCCAAGCTCGCGCTGGGCCCGCTGCTGAGCCTGGCCAAGCGCCGCGTCTCCGTGGGGCAAAAGCAGGTGCCCCTGGGTGCGATCGGCGGCGCGCTCGTGTGCTTGCCGGTGCTGCTGGCGCTGCTCTTCTCAGGCGGCACGGGGGGCGCTGCGGACAACGCACATGGCGACAGCGCCAGCGCGACCAAGCCCGTCGACGACGACTTGTCCGAGCTGATGCAGCGCGCTCAAACGGGCGACCGCACGGCGCTGGCCGAGCTCCTGGGGCGCGCTGCCGAGGCCAAGCTTGCGCCTGCCTACTTGGCGCTCGGTCGCGGCTATTTCAAGATCGGTCAGCTCGACGCGGGGCTGCGGGCGTACCGCTCCGGCGCGCAGCTCGATCCCAAGCTGGGCGAATCGAGCGAGGTCATGACCGACCTCCGGCGCGCGCTGGCCGACGCCAGCACCGAGCAGCTCACGCTCGAGGTCGCCGGATTGCTCGGCGCAGGCGGCGCGGACTTCTTGTACGACGTCTACGACACCAACCGCACGACCAACGCGGCGTTGTCCAAGCAAGCCAAGACCCTGCTGGATAGCGAAGCCGTGCAAGCCCAGCAGAGCCCCGCGTTGAAGGTCGCGCTCGAGCTACCGAAGGCCAAGACCGAAGGCTGCAACGCGGTGAAAAAGCTCTTGCCCCGCGTGCAGGCGAGCGGAGACGCCCGCGTCGCCAGCTTGCTGTCTCGCTTGAGCGAACGACGCGGCTGCGGCTTCTTGGGGTTGCGCGATTGCTTTGCCTGCCTACGCGCCGCCAACGGTAAGGAGCTGGCCGCCGCTCAGAAGGCTGCGGCGGAACGTCCCGCCCCGAAGTCCGGAAGCTAGGGGCCTCAGGAGCCCAAGCGTCCGGAAGCCAAAAGCGGCCAGGATGCTAAGCCTCTGATATTAATTGATAATTTTCGTTCTCGCTTGACACCGAGCGAGCGAGGGACCAAAGCAATCCGCTAATCGAGATAGCAGGATACGTGGTCCTCACTCACTTCGTCGAAACCCTCAACCTGCTCGGTGACGAGAGCCGCATCCGCCTGTGCGCGCTCCTTCGCGAGCGGGAGCTGTGCGTGACCGACCTGGTGCGGGTGACCGGGATCTCGCAGTCGCGAGTTTCGACGCATTTGGGCCGCTTGCGCGAAGCCGGCTTCGTGCGCGATCGCCGTCAGGGACAGCAGTCGTTCTACGGCTTGGCTCACGATTCCTTGCCTGAAACGGCGCGGGCCGTGCTCGACGAAGCCGTGCGCTCGTCGGACCCGACGTTGGACGGTGACCAGCTACGCCTGGCCGAGCTGGACGCGGAGCGTCGTGGCGGCGCGCCGGAGTTCGGCGACGATATCGAGCGCTACTACTCGCCCGGTCGCACCTGGCAATCGCTGTCCGTCGGGCTGGCGGGGCTGCTCGAGCTGGGCGACGTGCTGGACGTAGGCTCGGGCGACGGCGCCGCCGCCGGTGCCTTGGCGCCCTACTGTCGCAGCCTGACCTGCATCGACACCAGCGCGAAGATGATCGAGTCGGCGCGCGAGCGGCTTCACCGGCTGAAGCACGTGACTGCGCGCGTGGCAGACGCACACGACCTGCCTTTCGACGAAGCGTCATTCGACGCAGTGCTGATGTTCCACACCCTCACGTACGCCGAAAATCCGGGCAAGGCGCTGAGCGAGTGCGCGCGCGTCTTGCGTCCTGGTGGTCGCCTCGTGGTGCTGTGCCTCGACGAGCACCGCCAACACGAAATCACCGCCCCCTACGGCGAACGCCACCCTGGCTTCTCTCCCGCCAAGGTCCGCGACCTACTGGCCGCCACGGGCCTCGCCGTTCGCACTTCCGAAATAGCCTGCCGCGAATCCAAAAAACCTCACCTGCAGGTCGTGCTGGCCATCGCTGCCAAGCCCTTCGCTCTCGCAACTGACAGCTGATAACTGACAACTGAAAGCCCTCTCGCCATGCACCCGCTCCAAGAACTCCTCCAGAAACGCATCGCCATCATCGACGGCGCGATGGGCACGACCATCCGTACCTACGGCATGAAGGAAGCGGACATCCGCGGCGAACGCTTCAAGGACTCGCAGAAGGACCTGCTCAACAACGGCGATCTGTTCTCGCTGACGCAGCCGAAGATGATCTGCGACATTCACCGGCGCTTCTTGGAGGCCGGCGCGGATATCATCGAAACCAACACTTTCGGCGCGACCAGCATCACCCAGAGCGAGTTCTTCGTCGACGACCCGCGCGAGCACGGCGGCCGAAAAGACCCGGAATTTTACCAGAAGATCATCGATACCAAGTTCCTGCAGGACTTGGCCTGGGAGATCAACGAGCAGTCGGCCAAGCAGTGCCGCGAGTGGGCGGACCGGGTCGCAAACGCCGACGGCAAGCGGCGCTACGTGGCCGGCGCGATCGGTCCGCTCACGGTGTCGCTCACCAATTCGCCTGACGCCGATGACCCGGGGTTCCGCGTCGTGACCTTCGATCAGGTCAAGCAAGCCTACGTGGAGCAGGTGCGAGCTTTGATCGCGGGCGGCTCCGACGTGCTCTTGGTCGAGACCATCTTCGACTCGCTGAACGCCAAGGCCGCGCTGGTCGCGATCCAAGAGGTGTTCGCGCAAGACAAGGTCGAGCTGCCGATCATGATCTCGGCGGCCGTGGGCCGTGGTGGCGAGACGATGATCTCGGCGCAGACCGTCGAAGCTCTGTGGAACGCGGTCAAGCACGTCAAGCCGCTGTCAATCGGGCTCAACTGCTCGCTTGGCCCGGACTTGATGTACCCGTTCTTGAGCGAGCTCGCGCAGAAGTCCGACACGGCCATTTCATGCTACCCGAACGCCGGCCTCCCGAACCCGTTGTCGCCGACGGGCTTCGACTTGGAACCGCCCGATATGGCCCGCTATTTGGGGCAGTTCGCCGAGGGCGGGCTGATCAACGTCGCCGGCGGCTGTTGCGGCAACACGCCTGAGCACATCGCGGCGATCGCCAAGGCTCTGGAGGGCCGCCACCCGCGCGAGTTTGCGGACAAGAACCCGACGAACAAGGTCATCTCGATCCCTTCGCAGGTGGCAGACTCCGATTGGCGGCCGCTCCGCCTCTCCGGCTCGACGCCGTTCACGCAGCAGAAGGGCGTGTACATCATGATCGGCGAACGCACCAACGTCGCCGGCTCGCCGAAATTTGCCAAGCTGATCAAGGAGGGCAAATACGAAGAGGCCGTCGCCATCGCGCGCCAGCAGGTCGAAAACGGCGCCAACGTGATCGACGTGTGCATGGACGAAGGCATGATCGACGGTGTCGCCGCGATGCATCGCTTCTTGTCGCTCTTGGCGAGCGAGCCCGAGGTGGCGAAGGTGCCGTTCATGGTCGACTCCTCCAAGTGGGAGGTGATCGAAGCCGGGCTGCGCTGCCTGCAGGGTAAGGGCATCGTCAACTCGATTTCGCTCAAAGAGGGCGAAGAGAAGTTCCGTCAGCACGCGCGCACCGTCTTGAAGTACGGCATGGCGGTGGTGGTGATGGCCTTCGACGAGCAGGGCCAGGCTGCCACTTACGCCGAGAAAATCCGCATTTGCGAGCGTGCGTACCGCATCTTGGTCGAAGAGGGCATTCAGCCCGAAGACATCATCTTCGATCCCAACATCCTCACCGTCGCGACCGGCATGGAGGAGCACAACAACTACGCCGTCGACTTCATCAA
>DATAKF010000383.1:0-17633 GCA_036261775.1 Polyangiaceae bacterium
ATCGCCCTCTACGGCATCTCCATCCTCATCTCGTGGATGATCACGGTGAGCCGCGAACGCGGTAAGGCCAAAGAAGAGGCGGAGCAGAAGTCGGGCGACTGAGGGGTCGAGGAGTGAGGGGTTAGGGGTTAGTCGATCCAGGGGTGAGGGCGAATCAGGGGACGCGCTGCCGCCGTGATATCTCCGCCGACAATCCGTAACCGTGCGCGCTGGCGCCCTCGACCCCTAGCCCCTCGTCCGGCTAACCCCTAACCCCTCAATCCTCACCCCCAAGCCTCACTGCTGCTCACTCGCGCGCGTACGGCTCGCCGCGCAAAATACTGAGCGAGCGATACAGCTGCTCGAGCAAGAAGACGCGCGCCAAGCGGTGCGGCAGCGTGAGCTTGGAAAGGCTGATGCGCGCGGCTGCGCTCTTGGATAGCGCCTTGGGAATACCGTCGGCGTCGCCGATGATGAACGCCACGACGCCCTTGCCGGTGCTGCCCCAACGCTCCACGCGCCGCGACAGCTCGGTGCTGGTGAGCGCGTCGCCTTCGACCTCGAGCGCCACCAAAAGCGCCCCTTCAGGGACGGCTGCCGCGAGGTCCTTCGAGGACTTGACCTCGATCTCGTCACATTTCACGTACCGCCGAATGCGCGCCAAGTAATCGTCGGCAATAGCGCGCACCTCGCGCTCTTTGACCTTCCCCGCGGCGATCACAACGAGCTTCATCGTCGAGTCTTTCAGAGGCTGCGGGCAAGCCGTTGGCGTTCGCGGCTCGCCCGCGAACGCTGAAACGAGGTCACCCGACCTTGGAAGGCCAGATCACGATCGAAAGAGAAGGACGAGTCAAAAACCCGGCGAGGCCGGGCGCAAAACCCGTGGTGAAACCCGCGAGGATCGCGGGGCGCCTGGGCCGCCGAAGGGAAAACAAAAACTAAACCCCGGGAAGGCGGGAAGTGCGCCAGCAAAGATTCCTTTGGATGGGCGAGGCTGCTTGGGTCGTCGCCACGAGCAGCCCGAGGGCTACAGCGCGCCTGCTCGAACCAAACAAACCTTGGCTCGGACTCTTCCCGCCTTCCCGCCTTCCTGCTGATTCCCATGCTTCGACAGGTCGAAAAGGCGGTCTCAGCTCATACGCCGGGCACGCGGACGCGTTTGGCGTCCATCCAGAGACCATCCAAGTCGTACAGCGAGCGGGTTTCGGCGAGGAAGACGTGGACGACGATGTCGACGAAGTCGATCAGCACCCACTGACCGCGCGGCAGGCCTTCAATGGAGATGGCGTGCCAGCCCTGCTTACCGAGCGCCTCGTCGACCGCGTCGGCAATGGCTGCGACGTGGCGATCGGCGTGGCCAGTCATCAGCACCAGGTAATCGGCGTAGTCGACCTTGCCGGCAACATCGATGATCTCGACGCCCATGGCCTTCTTGTCGAGGGCGGCGGCCGCGGCGGCCAGCGCCATGCGCTGTGCGTCGCTCGAGTCACGGACGGGCTTGGTGGCGGCGCGCAGCGGCGTGGGCTTGGCGGCGACGCGAACTGGTTTCTTGAGGGCCTTGAGTTTTTTCTTCATGTGTTGGTAGCAGGCGTCACAGCTCAGCTTCGCACCTGACCGTCCCCGAAGACGATCTCACGGGGTGCCTGCGGGGAGCGTAGCACCACTTCCGCCAGCGTTTTGCGGCAGGCCCGCTGGGGCTTCAGGCGCTGGTTCGATCCCCACTTCAGCTGGCTCGTCGGCGGGTTCAGCGGTCGGGGCCGCAGCGGCGGGAGCAGCCGCCGAAGCGGGTGGCCACGGCTCGACCTGAGGCTGCTGATACTCGGGATCGGGCAGTCCGCTGGGGCGGCCCGGCGCGCCGCAAGCCATCGAGCAAAGACTCAGCAACAGCGCCCAAAGATACGTTTTCATAGTGCCATTCCTGCGTCCGGCGCCGGCGCGTGCGGTGCCTTCGGTGAGTGCGGCGCGGGCGGCGCAGCGGGCTCGGGCTCGGCGGCGCTACCGTCGGGCGTGGGTGACGGAGCCGGTTCCTCGGGCAAGTTGGGGGGAACATCGGGCTCGAACAGCTCGCCCCCGGGGCTCACCTCGGGACGGGGCGCGGCGTCAGTACCGGCTGCTAGTGCCCCGAGCGCACGCGGCGGAGCGACGGCGATGTCGGGCTTGCGCGGCGGCGGCGGCGGGTCGTTGGGCGGCGTCGCACAGCCGGTGAGCCAAAGCGCGCTGCCGAAGCACCAAAGCGCGTGCCTCATGCGACCCAGCGCTCCTCGTCGACCGCGCGCAGCGTGGCTTCGAGGTTGTGCTGCGGCGCGTAGCCAAGCACCGTGCGAGCCTTGCTGTCGTCGACCATGCAGACGTAGCGAATGAAGTCGAGCTCGGGCGCCGGGAACTTGGTGAGCCGAAAGCGAAACAGGTTCTTCACGGCGGTCTTTGCCAAGGAGTGCGGCACCGCTACGACGCGCCGCCCCAGCACCGAGATGGCCTTGGACAGCGCCGTGGGCTCGGGACCGCCGATGTTGAAGATGCCGCGCACGCCCGGCGCGAGCCCGAGCTGGATGGCTTGGAGCACGTCGCGTTGATGCACGACTTGCATCATCGGGTCGAAGCCGAGCAGCGTCGGCACGACGTCGAGCCGCAGGTAATTGCTCGGCGCGTTCTTGACGGTGCCCAGGATGTGCGCGGGCCGCAAAATCACGGTTTCTGTGCTGGGGTTCCGCCAAAAGAAGGCGTTGACCAACATGTCCAGCTCGACCAAATCGCGAATGTCGCTGAACGGACCGGCGCCGAGCAGCGGCGCGTCTTCGCGGATGAGCTGCGGATTGTCCGGGCGCGGGCCGTAGACGTTGGCGCTGGAGAGCAGCAAAAGCTTGGGGATTTTGTAGACGTCGACGTATTCGAGCACCTTTTGCAAGCCGACGACGTTGAAGTCGTGATGCTCGACCGAGCTCTCGTGCGGGTCGTGCATCACGCCCAGGTGCACGACCGCCGCGACGCCGTGGCGGAACACGTCGCGCGCTTTGTGGCTGCGAATGTCGAGCTGGTGGTGCTCGATGTCTCCGGGCGGATCGATGAAGGCGCGTCGATCGACGCCGATGACCTTGCGCTTACGATGCAGCAGCCGCGCGAGCTCGCGGCCGAGGCGGCCACAGATGCCGGTCACGATCACCGGACCGGGCTGCGAATCGACGACGAGCGCGTCGTTCACAGAAACACCCCGCGCCGCTCTTTGAGCCCGCGGCGCAAGAGGTCGTTGATGGTCTGTTGCACGAGCCACACTTTGTCGGCGATGACGGCGTCGTCGTCGTCCGGGTCGCCGTAGAAGCGCATGGGCTCGCCGAAATAGAGCCGGTACTTGGTTGGTAGCGGCATGGCGCCGCCCGGCAGCAAGAGCTGCGGAACCACGGGAAAAGACGGCAAACCGAGCGCTTTGGCCGCCCACTCGATGTTACCGAAGCTGAGGTACTGCTCCTCGGCGCCAATCACCGCCACCGGTACGATGGGCGTTTGGGTGCGCAGCGCCAAGCGCATGAAGCCGTTGCCGAACGGCTCGAGCTGGTAGCGCTGGGCAAACGGCTTGCTGATGGCGCGCATGCCTTCGGGAAACGCCAGCACCAGCTCGCCCATTTCCAAGAGCCGCATGGCGTTCTCTTGCAGGCCGACGACCTGCCCGACGCGGCTGAAGAACGCCGACACGAACGGCAACGTGGCCGTCCACTTTTCCACCATGGCGCGCGTCACCCGCGGCGGGCGAGCGTCGTAGAACATGGCCGAGCCGATGATGGCGGCGTCGATCGGGATTTGCCCCGAATGGTTGGCGATGAGCAGCGCGCGCCCGGGCGGCACGTGCTCGATACCGAACACCTCGGTGCGGAAATACAGCCGATGAAACACGGCTACGACCATGGCGGCTTGGCGCGCCGTCTCGGGGTCGAAGCCGAACGGATCACCCCCGAGGGTCGTGTAGCGGCGCTGCAGGCTGCGCACACGCTCTTCGAAATCATCGCCGAGCAGGCGCAGGCGCAGCTCGTCGCGAGCCCGTGACGCGGCGTGCGCCACCCGAGCCAGAAACGGAAGCGTGCTCTGGGCGACGTCGGAGAGGCGAGCGAGGGCGTTACGCTGCATGAGAAAGGCCCCGCCATGTTAGCGTGAGTAGGCGTGGCTCCGCTCGTGATTCCCCCAGCGCTCCGCCCCGGGGCGACCGTACGAGTCATCGCGGCGTCGAGCCCGTTCGACCGGACGTTGGCGCTGTGCGGCATCGCGTTCTTGGGTGAGCGCTACCGCGTGCAGTTCGACTGGAGCATGTTCGAGCGGGACGGCTTTCTGGCCGGTTCCGACGCGCGGCGACGGGACGAGCTGCAGCGAGCCATCGCGGCGCCCGAGGTTTCCGCGATCATCGCCGCGCGCGGCGGCTACGGCATCACCCGCATCGCCAGCGACGTGGATTTCAGCGCGCTGCGAACTACGCCCAAATGGTTGGTCGGCTTTTCGGATGTCACGGCGCTCCACGCCGAGGCGAACGCGATCGGGGTCGCCTCGCTGCACGCCCACCATGCGGCCGGCCTGGGGCGCGGCGATGCGCATGCGCGAAAGGCCTGGCTGGCGGCGCTCGAAGCTCCCCTCGCCCCACGCACGCTCGAGGGCCAACCGCTGCGGCACGGCAAGGTGCGCGGCCCGCTCGTGGGGGGCAACCTGACGGTGCTGTTCACGTGCGCGGTGACGGGGCGGCTGCAGATTCCGCCCAGCGCCATCTTGGCGCTCGAAGACGTGACCGAGGTTTCGTACCGCGTCGATCGCATGTTGAGCGCGCTGCGCGTCGGCGGACATTTGCGCAACGTGGCGGGCGTCGCGCTAGGCGGCTTCACCGACTGCCCGGCAGGGCAACACGGCGTGACGGTCGAGCACGTGCTGGCGCGCGAGCTCGGCACGTGGGGTGTGCCGGTCGTGACGGGGCTGCCGTTCGGACACGACTTGCCCAATCAGCCACTGCTGCTCGGAGCCGAAGCCGAGCTCGACGCGAACCGCGGTTGCTTGCGGCTTGGTCAGCTCGGCTGATCGTCGATCAGCTCTTCGTCGTCGACCGAGAACTCGCCGCTCTCTTCGTCTTCCTCCGCGTCGGCCAAATGCACGGGCGGGCGAATCTCGGTCACGTCCGAGGTGCCGGGCACGTAGCCCGGCTCAGCCGCGACCGGCGCGGCCACGCCTTGCGGCTTGGGAGGCGGAGCCTTGGCGCGCGAACCGGGCGGCGGAGGCGGAGGCGCCTTGCCGGCGCCCTTCGGCGGCGGTGGCGGCGGCCCCTTGGCGCCCGTGGGCGGCGGCAGCGGCGGGCGCATGGACGGCGGAGGCGGAGGCCCACCGGCGCGCGCGGCTGAGCCGGGCAGCGCTGGCGGCACGCGCGAGGGCACGGGCGGACGGCTGCTGCGCTCGGGACTGCCGGGCAGCGGCGGCGGTTGCGAGGTGCGCGACGGAGCGTCGGGCGGCGCGACGTCGACCGGAATGTCCTCGGAGGGTGCGGCAACGGCTGCAGGCGCCGGGGCGGCATCGAGCGGCGGGGCCTCGGCTGCGAACGCGTGAGACGCTGGCGCGGCGTCGGAACTCGGCGTCGCGGCTTCTTCGGCGACCGGAGCGGGAGCCGGTACGGGCGCGGGAGCGGCTTCGACCGGTGGCGGAGCGGGCGACGGCTCGGGTGCGGACGCAGCCTTCTTGGGCTTGGGCGGCGGAGCAAGCTTTCCGGTGGGGGCAGGCGGCGCGGCCTCGGCGGCGGGCGCCGGAGCAGCAGCCGGAGCCGACGCCGGTTCAGCAGCGGGCGCCGCTTCAGCCTTGGCTTCGACGGCCGGTGCGGGCGGGGCTTCGGCAGCCGGCGCAGCCTCGGCAACCGGTGCGGGCGCCGCTTCAACAGCCGGCGCAGCCTCGGCGGCCTCACTTGCAGGAGCCGGCACGACTTCAGCAGCCGGCGCCGCTTCGACTGCTTTGTCTTCCGCCGAGCTGGCTTCCGCCGGCTTGGCTTCCGCCGGCTTGGCTTCCGCCGGCTTGGGCTCGAGCGGCTTGGCCGCGGCCTTGGCGTCGGAGTCTTCCTTCGGGCGCTTGAGCATCGCTTGCTTGGCGCGCTCCAGACCCTCTGTCGCCTCCGGATCGCCGGACTTCATGCGCAGTACGCGACGCCAGGCGTCAGCGGCTTCGCGCGGGTCGTCGAGCTTTTCTTCCCACAGGCGCGCCACCTTGCGCGCCAGCTCGGCGCGCGAGCTGGGATCTTTACCGCGCAAGATTTGATCTTCGAACAGCTGGACCATGCCGCGGTAGTCCGCAAGCTCAGTGTACAGCTCCGACAGCTGCTCCATCACGCTCGTGTCGGAGGGCGACAGATCGTGCAGGCGCTTCAAGTCCGTGGCGGCGCCGACCTTGTCGGTCAGCTTGTCGCGACGCAGCGACGCGCGGCGCGCCAAGAGCTTGCGCACCAGCGGGCCATCGAACACCTCTTCCAGGGCGCGCGTCAGTACGGCCTCCGCGCGGCGCGAGTCGCCGACGTCACTGGCCAGCGCTTCCAGCGCCTCCAGCCGCTCGTCGTCCACGTGGGTGACGATGGCGTCGCCCAGCCAAGTGAAGGCTTTGTCGATGTCCTTCAGCTCGCGGTAGACGAGCGAAGCCGCGCGCCCGAGCAGCACGCCGCGAGTGCGCCCGCCGTCGCGGGACCCCTGCCCGCCCGCGGCCAGCGAATCGGCCAACGTGCGGCGCAACGTGTCGACGTTCTTGGCCTTGTCGCTCTTGATGGCGACGTCTTCCAAGAGCGCCAGGGTCTCGTCTTGCGCGCCCGCACCGAGCGCGAGGTCGAAGAACGCGCGCGCCTTGTCGTACGCGCCGTGCTCTGCCGCAACCGAAGCGGCGCGGCCGAGCGCAGCCAGTTTGTCGGCGGGCGCTTTGCAGCGCGACACCTGACGCTCGTAAATGCCGATGGCCTGCGCCGGCTCGAGCGCCAGCTTGGACAAACGCTGCAGCAGCGGCTCGACCTCGGCAGGCGCGACGCTGGTCAGCGCCTGCTCGCCGTGATGCAGCGCTTCGTCGACCGACACGTCGGCGCGCAGCAACACCTCGGCTTGGCGCACCATCTCTTCGGCGCGCGACGGCCCCGAAAGGTCCGCCACCATCAGGTCGTGCGCGATCCCGAGCGCGTCCAGGTCCTTGAGCTTTACGGCAATTTCTTCGAGTTGCTTGGCAATGTCCGGGTCGGCCCCGCGCGTGCGCGCCAGCTCTTTGGCCACCGCTGCGGCGTCTGCCTCGCGGCCCACGGACACGAAGCGCTCGAACGCGCCCTTCAGCGCGCCGTTGCGAGCCGGCCCCACCGGCGCCTCCATGTACCACTCGACCAACTTGGTCGCGACGACGCCCTTCCAGCCGAGCTGATCGCCGAGCGTGACGTAGTCTTGCCGGCACGGCTCGTCGCCGCGATCGGCAATCTCGACCAAAGCGGCTAGCGCTTCGTCGCTCTTGCCCACCTTCTCGTGGAGGATCTCCGCCATGCGGCGGATCATCTTGCTCACCTCGGCGTCGTCGCCTTCGACCTCGGCCAAGACGCCCAAGAAGCCGGCGACGCGCGGCCAATCTTCGAGCTTTTCGCAGAGCTCACACAAACGCTGCACACAGTCGAAGTTCTCCGGGTCGAGCTCGCGCACGATGTCGAGCACGCGCACGGCGGCCTTGGCGTCGTCGAGTGGGCCTTCGTAAAGCTGCGCCAGGCTCTCCGCGACCTCCAGCTTTTGGCCTGGGTCTTCGAGCGCGGCCAGCCGCCGTTCGAGCGCCGCTGCCCTGCCCTTCGGATCGTCGAGCTTCTCGTACAGCGCGGCGATCTTGACCAGCGCGCCGTCGTGCTTCGGATCCAGGTCGGACAGCACGCCTTCGTACAGATCGATCGCGGCTTTGGCGTCGTCCAGACCCTCGGCGGTGATGTCGGCTTGGCGCAGCTGATTGACCAGCTTCTGCGCCGGATCCGTGGAGGCTTTGACCAAGCGCGCCAGGAAGTCGACGGCGTCCTTGAACTCGCTGCGGCTGGCGGCGTCTTCGGCCAAGTACGCCAACGCTTCCACGTCCTCACCGTCCGCAAGCAGGTCGGTCAACGTCGCGCGCGCCGCGTCGTCGTCACCCAGCTCTTCTTTTTGAAGCTTGGCGGTGCGACGCCGCAGGCTCGAGCGGGCCGCCTTGTCGTCGAGCTTTTCGGCGCGACGCAAGAGGTACGCGGCCAGATCGGCCACGCGTTCGGCGGCGCGGTAGCGCTCTTCGAGACCGGTCGCATACTCTTCGTTCTTCGCGTCGAGCTCGGTGGCTTGCTCGAGGCGCAGCACCGAGCTGGCGTCGTCACCGGCGCGGCTCAAGTAGCCGGCCTCGGTGAAGTAAAGCGCGGCCTTGGCGCCAGGCTCGCTCGCCAGCTGCGCGCGCTCGTCCACCGCAGTCGCGGCTTGGTCCCATGCTTCGGCCGTGACGAAGGATTTTTCGGCCAGCTCCCACAGCGCAGCCTTCTTGGTGAGCGTGGAGGCTTCGGCGTAGGCCTCGCCAGCGCCCAGCGCGTCGCCCGTTTGCTGGCGCAAGCTGCCGAGCTTGCTGAGCAGCTCGGCGCGCTGCCCGTCGTCCGAAATCGCCGGCAAGTTCTCCGTGATGACGACCACGGCCAAGTCCGCGCGCTCGCCCTTCTCGAAATAGCCGACGGCCGTGTTGATGGCTTCGTCGTCGCCCGACGTGAGCCCGGCAATGCGCGCCCACGCCTCGCCCGTCGCGACCGGGTCTTTGCGCTTCTGCTCGTGCAGCTTGGCCAGCGCCCTCTCGAGCGAGATGCGCGCTTCGACGTCGAGCACTTGCTCGGCTTCTTGCGCCATCACGACCGCTAGCTCGTCCCACTGCTGGGCCTTCTCGAGCAAGCGCTTGAGTTGGCTGCGCGCACCGTCGTCGGTCACGTCGACCGCCAGCAGCTCTTTCAGCGCCGTGGTGGCGGTCTCGGCGTCGCGCAGCTGCGTCTCGCACAAGCCCGCGACCTCGCGGAAATAACCCTTACGGCGCTCTTCATCGGCGTTCGGATCACGCGCGGCCGTGAGCAGCACGTCGCGCAGATCTTGAAACTTGCGCGTCTGCCGCAGGTAGGGCTCGAGGAAGGCGATTGCGTCTTCGTTCGAGCGATCGAAGGTGAGCACTTCGCGGTACTTGGCCGCGGCTTCGTTCTTCTTGGCCTTGCGCACCAGCGCTTGCGCTTGCTCGACCAAGCCTTGCACTTGGTCGCTCACGTCGGCGCCTGGCGCGGGGGCCAGCGCGTCGATCAACGAGTCGTCGCCGCCTTCTTCGGCCGCCGTCGAGACCAGCTTGCGCGCCTCGGCAGCCATGGCGCCGCCCGGGTTGGTCTTGAGGTAGCTGGCGGCTTTGCCAGCGGCCTCGAGCGTGCGCCCGGTTTGCTCCCCGTAGTACAGCGCCAGTTGCATGGCGCGATCGTTCTTGGAGTCGATCTCCAGCGCGCAGAGCGCGTAGCTGAAGCCGTGATCGCCCGGGTACGCTTCGCTGAGCTCGACGAACAGCTGCGCCCCTTCGGCCTGCTCGGCCGCGGGCACGCTCTGCTTGGCTTGGACGCGCTCCAAGATGACGGTGGCAAGCTGTTGCTTGAGCGACGCGTCGGCGCCGCCGTCCAGCCTGCGCGCGTTGCGCAGCGCCGCGGCAGCTCCGGCAAAATCTCCCGCTTGCTTGCGGACGTCGCCCTCGTCTTGATACAGGGCGATCTGTCGCTCGCTGTCGCTCACCAGGCGCTGCTCGAGCTCGAAATACGGAATGGCTTCTTCGAAGCGATTCTCGGCCTTCAGCAGCTCACGTACCGAGTAGATCGAAAACTGGCTCGTCTCGTCGAACTCGACGGCTCGCTTGTAGCTCTCAATCGCCTTCTTGGGCTGTGAGAGCGGCGGGGCTGCCCACAGCTGGCCCAGCTCTTCGTGGATGGTCGCCACCTGGGAGCGGAGCGACACGTCCTGTTGCGCTACGGCTGAAAGTGCCTTGGCGCGCCGCTCGAGCAGCGCCACCAGGGCCTTGGTGTCGCCCTTCTCGCGATACAGCTCCGCGAGACGTTCCGCGGGGGTCGGCTGCGTCGGATCGCGGTCGATCGCGATCATCAGCGCGCGCGCCGCGCGGTGCGCGTCACCGAGCGTGGTCGTCCACACGTTCGCCGACTCTGTAAGCCAGTGACACGCGAATGCCGGATCGCTCGTCGCGGTTCCGACTTTTTCTAGTAGCAGCGCATACGCCTTCGGGTCGCTCTGCCCGGCGTGATGAGCTTTCGTGATCGCGTCCTGGTCGTGCGGATTCTGGACCAGTCGCTGGACCAGTGCCTCCGTTTCCCGAGGGTCCATATTGTGAGCGACGCTAACACGCTGCCGGAAGCGGCCGCAACGCGAGGATCGGTATCGTTATCCGTATCGCTAACGCCACGCAGAGCCGGTCGGCGGCCGGCCCGTCGTCAGCTGGAGGCCACGCGATTGCAACGCAACGCGTAGCTCAATCGAAGCGACCGTAGCGCTCGTTACCGCGGCGCTCGAGCGGCGTGCTCGGCGCGGTTTTCGTGGCGGGTTTCTTCCCCGGTGAACCGCTTGGTGTGTTGGCTGGTGTAGGTGAAGGTCGTTCAGCGTGTAGTGGTTGGCCCGCGCTCGGAGCAGGCATCAGTGGATCTCTTGCTGAAGCATTTGTCTCGCTCACGCTCGCGCTTGCAGGCGCTATCGAGGCGGAATTTTCCAGTCGCGAGGCGGAGTCGGTAATTGGTGCCGGTGTAGGTGCAGCCGGCTGTAAGGCCGTAGTGACGCTCGCGGCGTGAGACGGCTCAGGATCGCGCTTCAGCTGCGCGCCCGTGCCCGACGCTTCGGACCAACGCTTGAGCGGAGCACCCCAAACCGTGAGCCCGAGCGCCACGATTGCCACCAGCGAAACCGCGAGCAGCCCAGCCAAAAGCCAGGTGCGTCGCTTCGCTAACCGTAGGCTCTCCGGCAAGTCGTCTTCGGCTATGAGCGGGCGCACGCCGCTCTCGGCGGCGCGCGAGCTGGCCAGCGCGTGCTCCAGCTCATTGAGCATTTGTTCGGCGGAAGCAGGCCGATTCTCGGGCAGCTTCTCGAGCGCGCGGCGCACGACCGCTTCGACCGCGGGTGGGATTTCGACTCCGGGCGCGGCCTCGCTCAGCTCGGGCGGCGCATTCTTGATGTGCCTGGCCATCACCACCACCGCGTCGTCGTCGACGAAGGGCGCGCGGCCTGCGAGCATCTGAAACAGCAGCACGCCGAGCGAGTACAGATCCGAACGCGGATCGAGCGCAGCGCCCTGCGCTTGCTCGGGCGACATGTAGCGCGGGGTGCCGAACACCGTTCCCGCCAGCGTCTCCAGTTGATCGACGGGCGCTTCTTCTTCGCGCACCCATTTGGCGATGCCAAAATCCAAAATCTTACAAATTTCGCGATCGCCGCTGGGATCGTGCACGCACGCCAGGAACAGATTGTCCGGCTTCAAGTCGCGGTGAATGATGCCCTGCGCGTGCGCTTCGGCCAGGCTGCGCAGGGCGTCCGAAGCGAAGCGAAGCGCGTCGACCCAGTAAAGCCGCCGCTCGCGCCGCAGGCGATCACCCAAGGTTTCGCCCTCGAGCATCTCGAGCGCCAAAAACCAGGAGCCATCTTCGGCTTCGCCAAAGTCGAAAGCGGTAACGGTGTGCGGACTCTTGAGCAATGACACGGCGCGCGCCTCGCGCTCGAAGCGCGCCTTCGTTTCCGGATCGTAGGCGCGATCACGCCGGACGATCTTGAGCGCGACGTCACGCCCCACGGTGACTTGACGAGCCCGGTACACGGCGCCCATCGACCCGCTACCGATGCGCGCCAGGATGACGAAGCGGCCTGCCAGCGTCGTGCCGAGCAGGGTGTCCTGCCCGCTCTCGGCCAGGGCACGCGCGTCCACGTACGCCAGCTCGTGCTCGGGGCATTTGGAATCCCAGCCCGCGCCAGCGGGAGCGGCAGCGCGACAGCGCGGACAGAGGCGCGCCAAGCTGGAGCTCAGCGGGGGAAGTGTCGAGTCGTGCGCTGGAACCGGCATGGACACAGACCCGAAAGGACGCACCCTATCTTTGAAGGCGCGACCGCCAGACTGCAAGACTTCTTCCTCGTGACGCCGCTCGGCTCCACCGGCGGCTCCAGCTTTGCTCGGCCGTCCTAGTGACGCCGCTCGGCTGCGCCGGCGGCTCCGGCTTCTCCCAAGGCGCCACCTGCACCACCCCCGGGAGCGGCGAATTGTCCCTGTTGGCCGGCTTGGCCCCCGTCCCCGTCAGCCGACGAGGACGCTGCGCGGCAGACGCCGGCTTGGCAGGAAAAGCCAGGATCGCAGGCAGGGGGGCCAACCCGGCCTTCCTGCTCGCACGAAACCTCGTCGGCTTCGTCCGCTATCAGCAGGCTGCAGGCGCCGGTGAACACCAGCGCCACCATCACCGCCAGCGCCGACCTCAAAAGTAACTCCTCAGGGTGATCCCAGCCGAGCGTCGCTCGGAGTCGCCGGGTGACAGCAACCAGACGCCGGCGAAAGTGCCGGCCGAAGCGGCCCCGAGCGCCAATGCGATGTCGGCGACCAACGCTTCACGCTCGGCGCGCCGGCCGCGTTCGCGCAGCTGAGCGATCGAAAGCGACGCCGAGGTGCCGGTGTCGCCCACGTCGTCGGCCAGCGCTTTGGCGCCGAAGATGGCGCCGACCACGAGCGACACCACGGCCACGGACGCGCTGCCGACCAGAACGGCCGTCGGCCGTCCCTGACGGGGTGCGGGCGCAGCTGGCGGCGCGGGACAAGGCGTGGACGCGGGGCGAGCAGCGGCTTGGTTGGCCCTGGCGCCGTTCAAGCGCTCGAGCGTGAGGCGCGCCCGTTCGCGCTCTGCGGCGTCGGTTTCGAGCTCGCGAAAGCGCTCGAGCGCCACGATGGCTTCGGGCAGCTGTCCCAGCTTTTCGTGCACCAGCGACATGTTGAAGAACAGGTCTTTGCCACCCGGATCGAGCTTGGCCGCCGCCTCGAGCTCTCGCAGCGCGTCGGCGTAGCGACCAGCGCGGTACAGCTCGAGCGCGCGATCGAAGTGGGGACGCGCGCCGCTTTCGGCAGTCGGCGCGACGTCCACTGAAGGCGCCAGAACCTGCGCCGACGCTGCTGCGGTCACGAGCCAGAGGCCGACGCCACAGCTCAGCCCGAACAGCCGCAGGAGCCAACGCGAACCGGAACGCACGGCGGCACCATAGCCGAAAGGCCGCGCCCCAGCTCAGCGCGTCGCCCAATTGTATCGCGCCCGCGCGGGCCTATACTCGAGGAAGCAATGCCTGGCCCATACGGTGAAGCTGAAGGTTGGGGGGAGCCACCCGGTCCCCTCCGGACCAGCGGCACCGCCAGCTGGTCCGTGGCAGCCGGGGTGCTGTCGTTCACGTGCCTGTTCGGCGTGGGCGGCGCCCTCGCCATCACACTGGGTTGGATCGCCCATAATGAAATCGAGCGCGCGGGCGGGCGCTTGGGCGGCAAGGGCCTAGCGAGCGCTGGTATTGGGCTCGGTATCGCCAACTTGGTCTTCACCATCGTGGGTGCAGGCGCGCTCATCGCGTTGGCGGTCCGGCCCGAGCCGCCGTCCACCGCAGTAACGCCCCGCCCCGCCCCCACGTTCGTCGCCGTTCCGCCTGCCGGAACGACGCCTTCCGCAGCGCCGCAAGCCGCCGACGCGCCGCCCCCCGGTTCTGCGGCCGCTCCCGACCTAGCCGGCCTGCCCGTGCTACCGCCGCGAATCGGTAAGATCGCGATCGTCGAAGCCTCCCCCGCGGGTGACACGCTCCAAGTGCAGCTGCAGGGCCAACTGGCGGAGTCGTCCAAAGCCGGCGAACGCCTGGTGCTTTGGACGGTGACGACCGATTGCGAGCCGTGCGAGGCCGTCGCCCGTGCTTTGTCGGACGCGCGTATGCAGCGCGCGCTCGCGAAAGTGCGGTTGTTCCGCGCGGATGCCGCGTCTTTCCCGCGTGAGCTGCGGCTTCTGGGTATTCCGGGCGTGCAAGTCCCGGGGTTTACCCTGTTGGACGCGCAGGGCCACGCCCTCGACTACATCCACGGCGGCGAGTGGGACGCCGACATCCCCGCCAATATCGCACCTATTTTGGACAAGTTCCTGAGGCGCAGCCTGACCGAGCGACGTCATCCCTGGGCACGCCCGCTGCGGGAAGGCGAGACGCCGCTGTAAATGTGCGGGCAAGGCATACAGCTAGCTGGGCTAGAAAACGTCTAGGGGGAGCGCTAGCATCCGCGCCCTTGTAATGACGAGCGCTCAACATCTGGTCACGCCTCTCCCGGTCGGCACCGCGGTCGCTCCCGGTTCCCTCCGCGCCCGCCTCGAAGAGCTGAGGTCGCGTGGCACGCAGCTGAACCTGAAGCAGGCCGTCGGCATCGTCGTGCCCCTGTGCGTGCAGCTGGCCGAGCTGCACCGCGCCGGCCACAAGCTGTTCCTGCACCCGTCCATGCTGGTCGAGGATCAATACGGCTTCTTCCAGGTCTCGCCCCAGCACGCGCAGCAGCCGCCGCTCCTACCTCGCGACAAGGCCTGCCTTCCCCCCGAAGCCAAAACCGGCGCGGGCGGCGCGCGGGCTAGCGTCTTCGGCGTCGGCGCCATTCTGTACGAGCTGGTCACGGGCGCCGCGGTCGGGCCGGGTATGCGTCGTCCGAGCGAGGTCGTTTCCGGCCTAGGTCCCGATTTCGAGGCAGTTTTGGCCAAAGCGCTGGTCTCGGACGCGAGCCATCGGCCAGATGACTTGAACGCCTTGGCCCAGGCGCTGCATCAGTTTGCGCCCGCGGGCAGCGTGGTGCCCCCGCCCCCCGCCGACACGTCACACCTGGATCACGACGCCGGCTTCGAGGTCGACGTGTCCATGTCGATGCTGCCGCCGGTCCCGGGCGCGGGTGGTTACAACGTGGGCGTTACGCAGGCCAAACAGGCCCCGAGAACGCCCGACGCCACGAGCGAGCTGGCGTCGCTCAAGGCCCGGCTCGAGAGCGATCCGCGGCCCCGCTATGTCGTCGTCAAGGATGGCATGGATCACGGCCCGTTCAGCGCCGTCGAGCTGCTGCAGCAGATCGCCAGCCACACGTTCGTCGAAAACGACATCATTCGCGACGCCCTGAGCAAGGACGAGCGTTCCATCAAGGATTGGGACGAATTTGCCCCATTCGCGGAGCACGCCAAGCTGCACCGCGAAGTCAAAGCCGAGAAGGAAGCCATCGAACGCGTGGTGGTGCAGGAGTCGCGCAGCACC
Source organism: Polyangiaceae bacterium (assembly GCA_036261775.1). Taxonomy (GTDB): domain Bacteria; phylum Myxococcota_A; class Polyangia; order Polyangiales; family Polyangiaceae; genus PMG-095. Next base: position 15,276 of record DATAKF010000383.1, read on the forward strand.
CGCGGCAAAGCCTTCGTCGGCATCGCGGTCGTCGGCGCGCTGATCATCGCCGCCGGCATCTGGTTTCTGACGGCGCGCGGTCGCCGCAGCGACGAGGTCGCCGTGCAGGCCGATTCGCTCTCGAACGTCGAGGTCGAAGGCGACCTGAAGTCGACCAAGAAGGGCGGCAGCGGTGGCGGCCAGCGCGTGGTCGGCAAGAGCGGCGGCTACCCGATCTTGGGCGGCGGCCAGAGCTGCGAATCGGCGCGCAACGCTTACGTGGAAGAAATGTCGATGGGTGGCCCCAAGGGTCAGGCCGATCTGACTCAGGGCCAATACAGCTCGGTTTTGAATCGGGGCTCGTATTTCGGCCACTGCGGCGTGCCCGACTCGATGCACCTGACGATCTGCGCCGCCGTTCAGAACGGCCGCGCTGTCGGCGTGACCGTCACCACCACCCCGCCCGATCGCCGCATTCAGTCGTGCGTTGCGGCGGGAGTGCGCGGCCTGAGCTTCCCCAGCAACCCCAAGCTGGACGTCGCGACCACGCGCTTCTAGTAAGGCATCAGGAACACCGTGAGGGCACGAGGCGGGACACAGCTGCGGCGCTGGGCAACATCGCTCGGGCTGCTGCTCGCGCTCGGAGCGGCGGGCTGCTCCACTCCCGTCGCCAGCGACCTGCCCGAGCCTGAAGCGAACCGCGCCGTCGTCGCCCTCGAGGGCCACGGCGTGTCGGCCGAAAAGGAGCGCGACCCGGAAGCCGAAGGCCGCTTTCGCGTGACCGTCGGCCGCGACGAAGCCGCGGCCGCAGCCTCGGTGCTCTCGCAAGAGGCGGTGCCAAGCCGCGAAAATCCCGGCATTTTGCAGAGCTTGGGCAGCGGGTCGATGGTGCCGAGCCGCTTGGCGGAGCACGCACGGCTCTTGGCCGGCATCAGCGGCGAGCTGGAGCATTCACTGCAAGCGGTCGACGGCGTCGTGTCGGCGCGCGTGCACCTGGCCGCGCCGGAGCGCAGCCCGCTCGACGAGGGCGAGCCGAGTCGTCCTTCGGCGTCGGTGCTCCTGCGCCACCGCGGCGCGGCGCCGCCCATCGCGGTCTCGGACGTGCAGCGCCTGGTCGCGGGCGCGGTTCCGGGCTTGGCTCCGACGGACGTGTCGGTGGTTTCCAGCTTGGCTCCGGCCAGCGCGCGCCCGGCCGACAAAGAGCTGCGGCGCGTCGGTCCGATCACGGTAACGCGCGCTTCGCTCTCGCCGCTGCGGCTGGTAGCGGGCGCAGCTGTTCTGCTCAATTTGGCGCTATTGGGCGCGGTTTTGCTGCTGTGGAGCAAAGTGCGCCGCACCGAAGACGCGCTCGGTCAGGCGCGCGCTGACAGCAGCGCGGCAGCCCAGTGACAGCCGCCGTCGCCGCTGGCGCGGGGCAGCCAGCCATCGCGGTTCGAGATTTGGGCGTCGCCTTCGCGCGCCCAGTGCTGCGCCACATCGACCTAGAGATCCCGAAGGGCTGCCTGTACGGCTTGATCGGCCCCGGTGCGAGCGGCAAGAGCGTGCTCTTGAAGTGCCTGGCCGGCCTGCTGCGGCCGCAGCACGGCCAGGTGCAGGTGCTCGGGCAAGAAGTCACCCAGCTCGACGAGCTGGGACTCTCGGCGCTGCGACAGCGCATGGGCATGCTGTTCCAAAACAACGCCTTGTTCGACTTCATGACCGTGGCGGAAAACATCGGTTTTCCGCTGCGACAGCGCGGTACACCCGACGCGCAGATCCGCGAGCGGGTGAAGGAACGGCTGGCCTGCGTCGGCCTGAGCGGCTTCGAAGAGCGCCTGCCCTCGCGCCTGAGCGGCGGCCAAAAGAAGCGCGTCGGCGTGGCTCGCGCCACCGTCGCCGCCGCCGAGCTCGTGCTCTACGACGAGCCCGCCGCCGGCCTCGATCCCGTCACGTCACAGCGCATCTTCGACCTACTGCGCGCCGAGCAGCGCGCGGCGGGAGCGACCGTGGTCATGGTCTCGAGCGATCTCGATCGGCTGCTGCCCGTGACCGACCGCATCGGCGTGCTGCTCGACGGCAAGCTGGTGTTCGACGGCTCCGTCGAAGACGCCAAGAACAGCAGCGACGAAGCCGTACGCCAATTCGTCACCGGCTCCCCCGACGGTCCGCTCTGATCGATCGAGCACGAGCAAACAGGGAGGCGGGGAGATTTTTGGGTGGGCGATCAGCCGCCTCGTCGCAGCTGGGCAGGTCCCAGGTCGCAGACAGCCCGGCGCCCCGGGCAGCCGATTTTTCGTTCGGTCTCCCCGAACGAAAAATGCGCTTCCTGTTCGTCCTCCCCGCCTCCCCGCCTCCCTGTTGATTCCCCCGCTCCCGGGCCTGGTAAAGACGCTTGCATTC
>DATAKF010000385.1:0-9404 GCA_036261775.1 Polyangiaceae bacterium
CGTTGGGCGAGCAACACGGCAGCGTCTACGAGCAGATGCGCGAGACCTTCGCTCTAGCGCTGCGTGGCTTTCGGCTGGCGCAAGCCGCGACGCCCTGATGCTCAGCAGCTCAGGTTGTTGCCGAAGCTGACGCCCAAGATCTGGCAAAAGCGCTGGTAGAAATTGACGCGCGAGTTGACGCCTTCGGAAGACCCGCCGTTGCACTCGACGTCGCCGTTGATGCTGCGGATGGTCTCGCCGAAGCCGTGATCACCCACGATGGCGTCGTGCGGGGTGTGATTGCCGGCGCCGCGCTGAGTCATCCAAAACCACAGCCCGGTTTCCCAAGCGATGGTGGCGTTCTGAGAGACGAGCTCGGGCTGCGCGCGCAGGTCGATGTTCAAGGCCGCGCCCGCGCTGCAGTAGTTGTAGTTCCAAGAAATCTGGATCGGACCGCGCCCGTAGTACATCTTGCCCGGCTCGCACGGACACGCCGCGCTCGGCTGGCACAGCACGTCTTTCTGGATTTGGTCGATGTACACGAGCTCGCCGGTCTCGCGCGAGACGTTGGCCAAGAACGCGGCGACCTCGCGCTTGCGTTGGTCGGTGCTGCCCGTTGCGGCAAAGGCGGGGTAGTGGCGCGTCGCTTCGACCAGCCCCTGGTAGGTGTAGAAGGCCTTGCGGTTAGGGAACATTTCGTTGAAGAGCGCTTCGCTGACGAAGTCGTCGAAGCCGCTCTCACCGAGCGGACCGGTGCCGCCAATGCCGCTGCTGCTGCCGCCCGCGCCGGCGCCGGAGCAGGCATACGGCTCCCAGAAGTAGGTGCTGATGACCGGGTCGTAGCCGGGGTTCTCGTGCTCGGCGATGTAGTAGGCGCCTTCGAAGAGCACGATGGCGCCTTCAGCGTAGGTGGTGCCCGCTACCCAAGCAGGGCCGCACGGCTTGCCGGCGCTGGTGCTGCCGGCAGCACCGCCCAACGCCGATGCGCCGGCGGTGCCCGTGCTGCTACCGCCCAGCGAGCCGCTGCCCGCGGTGCCGACCGAGCTGCTGCCAGCCGCCGAGGTCATTCCGTTGCCAGCGGTCGCGGTTGGCGCCATGCCGGCAGTGTTGTCCGTGAGCTCGCGCGGGCCATCCAGACCGCCGCTGCAGCCCAAAGCGAGCCCCACCAGCCATGCCAATTGCAAACCCAGGCTCGTCGCCTTCGACTTCATGCGGATACATGGATGGTAGCCGGCAAAGCCCGAATCTATCCTCCGGTTCTTCTCGTAAACTTGTACAGATCTTATCCGGCCAAACGCTGACAATAGGCTGTCATTCAGGGTCACTACGAATGGCTCTCACGTCGACGCCAATCGCGGCGCCGCGCGGCAACGGAGCCAAGCATCATGACGAACACCATCAACTGGTTCGAGATCCCCACCACCGACCTGGACCGCGCTAGCCGCTTCTACGAGGTCGTGCTGGGCGCACCCCTCAAGCGCGAGCTATTCGGCGGCATGCCGTTAGCGGTGTTTCAAGGCGAGGAGGAATCCGTTCGGGGCGCCTTGGTTCACGACCAGCGCCGCAAACCGGTCGCCGACGGCGCGCTCGTCTACCTGCACGCGCCCGAGCTCGACGCGAGCTTGGCGCGGATCGAAGCAGCTGGCGGCGGCGTGGTGTTGCCCAAGACCGATATCGGCGCGCCTGGCTTCATCGCGCTCGTGCGCGACACCGAAGGCAACGTGGTCGGGCTTCACGCGCCGCGTTGAGGGGTAGACGCGCACGAAGGTCTCGTTTCTCACAAACTCAGGTTCCCGGAGCCAGTTTCGATTCGAATTTGTGATAATTCGGCCTGCTCCCGGAAACCACGAAGCATGCGTGCTGCAGCTTGGTTTCGTGTCGCCGGTGTAGGTGTGCTTCTTACGTTGGCGACGACCGCCAACGCCCTGGTGGAGCCAGCGCCGGCCGGTCAGCAACCTCTCGTCGTGCCGCTGCCTGTCGGCGCGGGCGAGATGGGGGACACGCAGCAGTTCAACCCGAACATCCCGAACGCCGGCCAGTTCGTCACCCTGCCGTCGCTGTTCACGTTCCGTGGCGAGAACATCGATTACCAGACGGACGCCAAGACCGAGCCGTCGACGTTCTCACCGCTGTGCAGCTTCTCGGGCACGCTGGTGCTGCGCGGCGGTGGCTGCGCGGTTGCTTTCGGTTGGTACAACGCCGTGGCCAGCGGCGGCCCGGCCCCCACGGCGGCCGAGATCTACCCGCTCATTCCCGCGAATGATCCGGTGGTTTATTCGCAGGTCGCGTTCGCGCCGCTCGCGACCAACCCGCCCAACAATCAGTGGACGCTCAAGACCTTTACGGCGGCCGATATTCGCAACGACGCTCGCTACAAAGGCGGCGAAATCGGCTTCGTGATGATCGGCGGCGGCGCCTGCAGCCAAAACAAGTACTCGCAGCGGCACCTGAACCAGGCGTGCACGGCGTGCACGCCGGTCGAGCCGTTCATCACCACGGTCGTCTACGCCAGCACCAAGGAGCCGAACGCCTACTACATGGCTTTCGAAGACTTGCCGGTCGATCCGACGAGCTTCACCGAGAACAACGACGGCGACTTCAACGACTTCGTCTTCTACATCACCGGCTTGGTGTGCGCGGGCGGCGGTGAGCCGTGTGACACCGGCAAGCAAGGCGCCTGCGCGGTCGGCAAGACCGACTGCAGCGAAGCCGGTAAGCCCGGCCAGTGCCGTGAGGTCGTCAAGCCCACGGGCGAGAAGTGCGACAACGTCGACAACGACTGCAACGGCCAAGTCGACGACGGCGACTTGTGCGACGAAGGCTTCGTCTGTGATCACGGTAGCTGCGTCGGCGCGTGCGGCACCGGCGAGTTCCGTTGCCGCGACGGTCTCGAGTGCGACCGGGGCTTCTGCATCGATCCGTTGTGCGTGGGGGTGACGTGCGACGCCGGCAAGGCCTGCCGCGCAGGCAAGTGCGTCGGAGCCTGCGATGGCGTTACTTGCCCGACTGGAGAAGAGTGCCAGCTCGGGCATTGCGTCGACTTGTGCGCGGGTGTGACCTGCCTGGAGAAGCAGGTTTGTGAAGGCGGCTTGTGTATGGCCGAGTGCGGCTGCCGCGCGTGCGGCGCCGGCAAAGCTTGCGGCGCGTCGGGCAAGTGCGTCGAGACCGGCTGCGAGAACAAGACCTGCGAAGCCGGTCAGGTTTGCGTGGCTGGCGGCACCTGTAAGGACGCCTGCGACGGCGCGGTGTGCCCGGGCGGCGCGGCTTGCGTCGACGGCAAGTGCTTGCCTCCGGCGGCCGACATGAACCCGACGGGCAACGGTGGATCCTCGGTGGGCGGCGGTATCACCGTCGACCTGGGTGGTTCGCTGACGTTCGCAGGTACTGGTGGCACCACTGCCACTGGCACTGCCGGCAAGACCGGCAACAACGGCGCTCCCGGCCCCATCTTGAAGAGCGGTGAGACCGCGACTGGCTGCAACTGCCGGGTTGGTGGCGAGAAACCGGCATCCGGTTTGGCGTGGCTTGCCGCAGCGCTCGGCGTGGCGGCGTTGGCGCGTCGCCGCAAGTAAGTTCGCGCTCGCGCGCGAAAGTTCGAGCGTGGCGTGAATCCGCGGTTCGAGCAGCCTTCCGCGGGGTTGCTCAGCCTGCTAGTCGTGGGCGAATGAAGACCCGAGGAGCTCTGCTTGGTTGCGTGTTGGGTTGCCTGCTTCCGCTCCTGCTTGGCTGCGAAGAGGAAAAGCCGGCACCCGCGAAGGCGACGCCTAGCGCCACGCCTGCAGCCGCAGCGCCCGTGCCCAGCGCCGCCCCTGCCGAGTCGCCGAAGGCCGAAAAGACCAGCGCGCGGCCCAGCAAGGTCGACGCGGAGCTCACGCCAGCGCGGCGCTCGGCTGTCGAGGCCAAGTACGCTGCCACCAAAGGATTTCTGTCGGCCGCCGACCTTCAAGCCAAGTTGAAGGCCGACAAGAGCCTCAAGGACAAGAAGGCGGCTATCACCGCGTTCGACAAGCTGGCGCGCGGCAAGTGGGTGCTGTTCACGGGGCCGCTCGTCAACGCCAAGGACGACACCTTCGACATTGGCCTCGAATACACGCCTCAGCTGCCCAACGACCCGATGGGCATGAGCCGTCAATTCTTCGAGGTCTCGATGACGCAGATCGAGGGCTACGTGAAGGACGACTTCAAGAGCGGCAACGTCGGTGTCGTTCTCGTGAAGTACAACGGCGCCGCAAAGGCCTCTCCCGGCTACGAGCTCGTTTCCGCTGGCGCCTGGCAATAGACCTGGACGGATGTAACGGCCCGGTCGGGTGCGGTAGGGGGGTTAACCTAGGATACGGGGCGGTTCGGAGACGACCGACCGGGCCGCTCCGAATGTGTCTGGTGGAGGCCCTGAGCGATCACTCGAGCGTGCTATTCTGTGAGCATGCGCGCGCGTTCTTGGCTGCTTTTGACCGGCTTGGTTCTGATTTCAGCCGCTTGCGGCGGGCGCTTGGTCGAGCGCAGCGACGATGACGGCAACGGCGCGAGCAACGCTGGCGGCACGAGCAGCACTGGCACTGGCGCGGGCCCGAGCGGAAACGGGGCTGCGCCGAGCTCCGGCGGCAAAGCCACTGGCATCGGCGGCATGGCTACCGGCACGGGCGGCAAGGCCACGGGCGTTGGCGGCAAGACCACGGGGCTGGGCGGCAGCACCACCGGTTCGGGTGGCGCCTCGCTGTGTCCGGACATCCCTTGCAAGAACATCGCCTGCGGACCGAATCAGGCGCGCGTGCCGACTCCAGACGGCTGCTGCTACTCCTGTGAAAACGTGTGCCCGCCTTGCCCGGGGATTGCGTGCGGCTCCGGAAGTCATCTGGAGATGATTCCGGGAGCGTGCTGTCCGACTTGTGTTCAAGACAGCTGCGAAGATCAGCGCAAGGCCTACCTGCAGTTCCGTCAGCAGCTGTACGAAAAGTACTCATCGCTCGGCTGCATGGCGAACGCGGATTGCACGCTCTTCTGGGAAAAGAACTGGTGCAACGTCGGTTGCGGCGTTCCGATGCCCGTCGCCGCCATCCGCAACCTCGACAGCAACTTGCAGAGCTACGCGCAGCAGAGCTGCAGCCCGAGCTGCGGGGTTCCCACGCTTCCCTGTGAGCCCACCGTGCAGCCCATCTGCTTCGAGGGCCGCTGCGAGTAGCGGCTGGGTAAGCGGCGCGCGGGACCGCCGCCCGCGAGCCGCCCGGTGTCTTCGTGCTCCTGAACGGCGAGCGCTAGCCAAATGCGCCGCGCGTTGGCGGGTCTACAGCTGCAGGCTCGAGAGCTTGCAAGCGTGCGCGATGTACAGCTGGTGATCTTCGACGATCAAGGACGTGACCTTGCCCAGGTTCCTGGCAATTGTCCGAGCGGTGGTGGAGCCGTAGCGGTTTTCCGCGATTCTACCTTGCTGGTCGCCGCAGTAGGCGGCTTGTGGGGTGAACGCGAGCGCCGAGGCCACACCCGGACAAAAATCCAGGCCGCGCCGACCGGCGTCGTTGCCTGCGAACTGACTACGATTCAGAAAGCCGTCGTGCTCCCAGTAGACGTACTGCCCGTCCGTCAGGAGGCTACGGTGGCCCAGGAACATGCCGGTCTGCGAGGCGCTGACGATGAAATGTCGATTGGGCGTGAGCTCGACACCCTCGACGTTGAACGAGCCGTCGGCGTTGAACAAGACGAAGTCGCCCGAGATCGCGACGGCGTTTGGTAGTCCGCCGTTCATGCCCGTAGCGAGCACGCTGCTTTGGCCCGCCTGGGCGCTGGCGTCGATGGTGAGCAGGTCGCTACCAACTGTGTAATAGAGCTTGTCGCCGGCCACCGCGACGCCTGAGACGGGGGAGCTGGACTGAGTCACCGTGCCGATGGCGCCGTTCGCGAGGGCTACGCGCTGCACGCCCGCATTGGTGGCGACGTAGGCTGCGTCGGCGCTCAGCGCGAATGCTTTCACGCCTGCGAGACCGGTCGCGACGGGCGCCGGAGCGCCCGTGGCTCCGAACGCGACGCGAAACAGTGAGCCCGTGCCAGCATCGAGCACGTAGAGCGATGGCGAGGCCGGCTGCAGCAGCAGCTCGCCGCAGTTCGGAAATGTCATCAGCTGGCGAGTGCCTTCCCCGCAGACGCCGTCGTTGCAGGTTTCGGTCTCGGCGCAGGCCTGGCAGCCGCCGCAATGGTCGGCGTCGTACTCGAAGGTGGTGCAGATCTGGTCGCTCTCGCACCAATCGGGCGATGACGAAGGGCAACGACACGACCTGTCTTCGCAGAGCTGCGACTCCGCGCAATCGCCGTCACCCATGCAGGCCTTCATGGGCGCGCCAGCCGAGCCTGCGCCGCCGGCTGCGCCGTTGCCTGCGGTCCCGGCTGTGCTCTGTCCGCCGTCGCCCGCGCTCGTCGGCGTGCCGCTCGCGCTCGTAGTGCCGGCGGTGCTGGTGGCGCTGCCGGCGCCGCCGACATTTTGCCCGGCTGTTGCTCCGCCTGATGCTTGCCCGCCGCCGCCTGCCGTACCGGTTGAGTCGCTATGACTCGGTGAGCCGGCGCCCGTTTTGCCGCAGCCTGACACCAAAGCCGCAACTAGCAGCGCCCTCGCCTTCCACTCCGACCTGTCCACTCTGACTGAATGTCCAAACCCCCCTTGCACCGCGAACCAATCTCGCGCCGCGGACGACTAGAGCAAGCCCCCCCCACGTTGCGGATGGCGACGAGGCTCAGTCGGCGGCCGAGCGGCAAGGCGTTTCGCAGCACCTGGCTCGCGACCACAGCCTCGGCGCCAAAGCCCCAGCTCAGGGCGCGAGCCCACTGCTAGATTAGGCCCATGCGATCGGTCTGCGTGTTCTGTGGTGCAAATTCCGGCTCCGATCCCAGCTTTGCCTTGGCAGCCATGAGCTTGGGGCACGCCATCGCCGAGTCGGGGCGAACACTGGTCTACGGTGGCGCCAAGGTGGGGCTGATGGGCGCCGTCGCGGACGCCGCCTTGGCTCGCGGCGGCAAGGTCCTGGGCGTCATTCCCCGAGCGCTGGTCGACAAGGAGGTCGCGCACCAAGGGCTTACGGAGCTGCACGTGGTGACGAGCATGCACGAGCGCAAGATGCGCATGGCCGAGCTGGCCGAAGGCTTCATCGCCATGCCGGGCGGGCTCGGCACGCTCGAAGAGTTCTTCGAGGTCTGGACCTGGGCGCAGCTCGGCTTTCACCACAAGCCGCTCGGCATGTTCGGGCCCAGCAGCTTCTTTGCCCCACTTTTGGCGTACCTCGACAGCCTGGTTGCACAGAAATTCGTCCGCCTCGAGCACCGCCAAATGGTGATCCTCGACGAAGAGCCTCGCGCGTTGCTCGAGCGGCTCGCGGCGTATCAGCCGAGCACGCTGCCCAAGTGGATCGACAAGCCCTGAGGCGCTGCCCGCGCGTCCAAAAGCTGGAGGCGGCAGAAAAACCGCGCCTCCAGCTCTAGCTTTTACCGCTCAGAAGAACTTGTGCGGTGGCACGAAGATGCAGACCAGTCCGCCGATGACGCGGCCGTTCTCGGCCTTGTGCGTCACCTCGACGGCATAGGCGACGTGCTCTTTGCCACACGGCTCGACCTGAATGAACGTCTGGCGCGCCTCGCCGTACAAGAGATCGAGCTCGTGCTTGCCTTTGAGGTCTTGCAGCTTGGTACCTGGAACCAGCATGCGCTTGATGGTCGCCGCATCGACCTCGCCGCTGACGCGCATGCGCGGCGCGCAGACGGGGTTGTGTTTGGCGAAGTGCTCGTGGCGATAAAGAATGCGTTCGCGGCCCTCACCCAGCTGCACGCCGTTGGGCTCGGCGAACTTCACGTGGCGCTGCGCCAGCGCCCGGTGAATGCCCGGAATGGACACCAAGTGCTGGAGCTTGGCCCTCTCCTTGACGGGATCTAGCGTGTTGACCTCGATGAAGGTTTTCTCGACGTCGCGCTGCATGTTGACGGCAGCGAAAGCGAAGCCCATGCGACCGCCTGCACCACCAGCGCCGCCGCCTGGCGAGGGAGGAGGAGGGGGAGGCGCGATCACGTTGATGTTGTGAATCGCCGATTGCGGATCGGTGGGCGGCGAGGACACGTCGTAGCCCTGCTGAACGCAGCCCATGCCAGTCGGAGGGCTGGTGTTCTCGACGCGCGCCAGCAGGCACCAGTGCCCGACGGTCGGGAACTCATACGACCAATTTTGGATGAACTCGCCTTGGACGCCGCCGCCGGTGGCCCCGGGAACCTGGACCGCGAGGGTCTGGAAGATGCGCTGGCTCGTGACCGCTGCAAAGTTGGTCGCCGGATCGGACCAGAACAGCTCGACGGTCGACTCAGGCGAGTTGTCGGTGCCGTGATTGTTGAGGCGCACCTGCCCAAACACCGTCGCGCCCTGCGTCAGGGTATAGCTCGAGAGAATGATGGCGTCGTTGCCGTATTCGGCCGGAAGGGGGCGCGCGCCAAATCGGCCGGTGCCAAAGTAGATGTTCGGACAAGTCATGATGTTCTGCTTTCTCCTCGGGTGCGTTGGTCTCGTTGCGAGTGGAGCGACCGTGACGGCGCTAGCCGACGGCTTGCTTGGTTCTAGGGCGTCGTCACTGCGTACATGTGTCCACGCCCGAGCGTGAACGACCCCGGCAGCGGAAACTGTGTGGGCAGGGTGCTCACGCTGGCGTACGAGAGACTGGCCGCCGCCCAGTTGATGTTCGCGGTGTCGACGTGAACGCGCACGTTGTTGTCGGCCAAGATCGCGATCCAGTGCGAGCCAGCGCTCACCGCCACTGGTGTGGTCAAGAGCCGCTCACTGAGACCGTTCGTGGTTGCAAAGGCCGGCGTTTGTGCTTCCAGCACGTTGGGCGCGCCGGCTGAGTCCGAGTACAAGCCGAGCCGGACGTTGGCCGAGGTGTCGATGGCGTCCACCACCACCGCTACGCCCAACGCCTGCAGCGTGGAGGCCGTGGAGATGGTGATCTTCATCGTCCACAGCATGTTCTTGTCGAGCTTCGTCGTGGTCGGCCCCGCCGTGAGCTGGTTGTTGCCGTAGACGGTCGACACGCAGACGCTGTTTTGGCAGGAGCGGTACTTGCAAACGGTGGTGCAGTCGCCGCAGTGGTTCACGTCGCCGGTCAGCAGCGTTTCGCAGCCGTTGGTCTGCTTGTTGGCGTCGCAGTCGCCGTAGTTGGCGGCGCAGGTGCCGTTGCAGACGCCGCTGCTGCAGGTCCTGCTCGCGATGTGGTTGCTCGAACAAACCTTGCCGCAGGCCGAGCAGTTGTCGGGGCTGGTGGTCAGGTCGGTTTCGCAGCCGTCGTTGCTGCCGCCGCAGTTGCCGTAGCTCGCGCTGCAGCTGCTGACGCCGCAGCTGCCGCTCGAGCACGACGCGGTGGCGTGGTTGGTGGAGCACGCCAAGACGTCGGCGCAGCTGGTGCCGCAGG
>DATAKF010000387.1:0-2927 GCA_036261775.1 Polyangiaceae bacterium
GGCGGCGACATCGAGACGGGCTCGTTTGCGAACGAGCTGGGCGTGAAGAACCGCTTCAGCGACGCCTTGGACGCGGCCTTGGGCATCGCGGGCGTGAAAGCCGGCGTGCGGATCGCGCATTTCACGCAAGGCACGGTGCGCGACATCTTGGTCGAAGACGGCTCCGAGCTGGCGAACGCGCCGTTCACGTTCGACCTCAAGCAGATTGATCTGAGCTACGACTTCTTGCCCAAGCGCGGCGGCGCTTTGCACTCGTTCGCGCTGGGCTTTCGCTACTTCGACTACACGCTGCCGCGGATCTTGTACGAGCTGGTGAACTCGACGCCCGACGCCGACAAGGCTGCCTACGTGTACTCGCGAGAGACACCGCCGCAGCGCATGCGAACCCGCTTCTACATGGGCACGGTCACGGCGCGCTTCGAGAGGCCGCTCACGCCGCACTTGACGCCATACTTGAGCCTGGATTTGGGCGTCGGCTACGGTCCGACCGAGTACTACTTCCTCAAAGACCTCGAACAAGTCGACGAAGAGCAGAACCGCGAGCACACCAAGAGCAACAGCTTGGGCGTGGCCACCTACGGCATGCTGGGCATTCGCTGGTTCGTCGCCAATCCCGAGTCACGCCTGAACGTGTTCTTGGACCTGAACTACCACCTGCAGAGCATCAGCTCGGTGCTCAACCCCTCGAACGACGAGAACACCGTGGTGACGACCGGCTCGAACGATCTGTTTCACGGCCCGACCGGCTCTTTTGGCGCCACCTTCTAGCTCTGGCTAGCGCGGCTCGAGCGCTGTGCCAGGGCGCAGCAGCTCGTCGCGAATTTCATGCACCGGCAACGGTGCTGCGCGAGGTCGTAGACGCCACTCCCGTAAGCTGACTATGACTAGGCCATGCGCGTACTGATTGCTTCGGATCTGAGCGAGGCGTCCGATGAAGCCGTGAGGCAAGGGGTTGCGCGGGCGGCCGGCGGGAGTATTGCACTGTGCTACGTGATGCCCGAGCTCGGGACCCACGCGCTACTGGCTCAACAGTACGAAGAGGACTTGAACAAGCAGCTGCAAGTGCAGCCGCGCATCGCCGCGGCGCTGCAGGGCCAGCTCGAACGCCTCGCGCCCCAGATGAGCGCAACCGCCGAGGTGTTCATCGAGCAGGGCTCGGCCTACGACCAAATCTTGGCGCGCGCCGAGCAATGGCAGGCGCAGCTGATCGCGGTCGGCACGCACGGCCGCACGGGGCTTCGCCGCCTGCTGCTCGGCAGCGTCGCCGATCAGATCGTACGCGCGGCGCACTGCCCTGTGCTGGTCGCCCGCCCGGAACGCGAAGGCGCCATCCTGGCGGCGACCGATCTGACCGACCCGGCGCTGCCTGCGATCGAGCTGGCCGCCGCCGAAGCCGGGCGCACGGGCCGCAAGCTCGTCGTCATGCACGCCATGGAAGCGCGCGAAGGGGACGCGGCAATGGGCCTCTTGGGTGCTCTGCCCGCGCTCGACACGCCGGAGACGTTGGCCGCCCGCCGCGAGCTCGCCCGTCTGATCATCCAGACCGCGCTGCAGCGCTTGGGCGCCCAAGCCCAGGTCGTGATCGCCGAGGAAGACGCGCTGAGAGAGACGCTCGAGCTGGCCGAGTCGCTGCCCGCCTCGCTGATCGTCGTGGGCACGCATGGTCGCAGCGGCCTGTCGCGAGTCGTGCTCGGCAGCATGACCGCGCGCCTGATCGAGCACGCGCCCTGCTCGGTGCTGGTCGCGCGCTGAGCGCCCGCCAAGCGTTCATGCTCAGCCCTCGATGCCGACTCGCTTCATGTGGCGCCACAGCGTCGTGCGGCTGATGCCGAGGATGCGCGCGGCGCGGCCGAGGTTGCCGGAAGCATTCGTGAGAGCCCGGCCGATGCGAGCGCGCTCGGCGCTGTCCTCGGCCGCGGGCGCGGCATCGCGGAGCAGCGAAGCGTTCGGCAGGCTCTCGGGCGCCGGCGCCGGAGCTTCGCCGCCCGTGAGAATCTCTTCGGGGAGATCGGCGGCGCCGATCACGTCACTCTCGCCGACCACGAGCGCATACTCGAGCGCATTTCTGAGCTCGCGGACGTTGCCGGGCCAGGCGTAGGCGAGCAACGCGCGGCGAGCATCTTCGGCGAGCATGGCCACGCTCCCACCCGGGCGCGCCGCGTCGGTGGCCTGCAGGTCGGCCAACAGGCGACCGGCCAAGAACGGAATGTCCTCCGGCCGCTCGCGGAGCGGCGGAATACGCAGCGGCACCACGCGAAGCCGGTACATCAGATCGGCGCGAAACTGACCGCTCGCCACCAGCTCCCGGAGCGAGCGATGCGTCGCCGCCACGATGCGCACGTCGACCGGGATCGCATCTCGCGCCCCAACGGGCGTCACGGCTCGCGTCTCGAGCACACGTAGCAGCTTGGCCTGCAGCTCGATCGACAGCTCCGCGATCTCGTCCAGAAACAGCGTGCCATGATGAGCCGCGCGAAAGAAGCCGTCGTGATCGCGGACCGCACCGGTGAAGGCACCACGGCGGTGCCCAAACAGCTCACTCTCCAGCAAAGCGGGCGGCAGCGCGGCGCAGTTGATGGCTCGAAACGGGCCTTTGGCGCGCGCCGATAGGGAGTGGATGGCCTGCGCGACCAGCTCCTTGCCTACGCCGCTTTCGCCGCGCACCAGCACCGTTGCGTCACGTTGCGCGGCGCGTTTCATGACGCGAAACATCTGTTTCATGCGTGGGCTGCGCGTGGCTATTCCGGCCAGCACCTCGGGCGCGTCGCCGGTGATGCTCGGGTCGACCTCTTCGAGCTGGAGCAAGAACCCGCAGCCCTTACCGGCTTGCTGCGGGCCGGCCTCGATCGGCACCGCGCGCACGTGCAGGTGCTGCAGCGAGCCGTCGAGCCGCGGCCGAATCACCGTTGCGGTCACCGCCTCACCCC